>JASLZO010000005.1 GCA_030754805.1 Dehalococcoidia bacterium | reverse complement strand
GCGTCACGGCGACGGTGGAAGCGCTGGAGCCAGAGATCTCGAATGGCGACAATGAGAAACCAGTTAATTAGTCGCCGGGGAACATATCCTCGCAGCACCATGTTTCGTCAGCAAGAGGAAGGAACGAAGTAATGGGGCTTTTCATCGTCCGGCAGTACGAACGGTTGGTGGTATTCCGGCTGGGCCAATTCACGGGGGTGCGCGAGCCTGGGATCCGGTGGCTATGGCCGATTCTCGAAAATGGAACAAAGACGGACCTTCGGGAATTCTTCTCCGAGATCCCGCGCCAAACGACGATCACCAAGGACAACGCGCCGATCGACATCGACTTCCTCGTGTACATGCGAGTGATGGACGACCGCCCGGAGGACACGGTCCTCAAGGTTCAAAACTTCCAGTTGGCGGCCCAAGGGCTGGCAATGACGACGCTGCGCGCGGTGATCGGCGACATCACCTTGGACGAGGTACTCTCGAAACGAGACGAGATCAACTTAGTTCTGCGATCGAAACTGGATGAGGCCACGGAGGGGTGGGGCGTCCGGGTGACACGGGTCGAGATCCGCGAGATTGACCCGCCGCGGGACATCCAGGACGCCATGAACCGTCAGATGGCGGCTGAGCGCGACCGACGCGCAACGGTGACCTCTGCTGAGGGTGAACGGCAGGCGCAGGTTACACGCGCGGAGGGGGAGCGGCAGGCAGCGATCCTCCAGGCCGAAGGAGAGAGGCAAGCCACGATCCTGGAGGCCGAGGGGCGGCGCCAAGCAGCGATACTGAACGCTGAAGGCTTCTCGATTGCGCTCGAACGGATAAATGCGATCGCCCAGACGGCGGACGCGCGGACGATGAGCCTCCAGTACTTCGATACGCTCAAGGAACTGGGGAGCAGTGAGTCGACGAAGTTCATCTTCCCGATGGAATTCACGAGCATGTTGCAACCATTGCTCAGCGGGTTCGGACAGGGCGCTGGCGGCAATGGAGACGGTGCGGCTGACGCGGACCAGCCGACAAGTACCGGAACTTCCAGCTAAGCCTAGGCATTCACCGGCGTGATCTTTCTCGGAGTGTCCCTGGTCGCTATTGCTCTGTTTCGCATCGGAGTTGAACCCGGATAGCGAGTCTCGGGTGACCCTCACCACGATGTTCGGAGAGGCCATGACGGCAGGATGGCCACACGGCACCTCCGGTTTCGGTACGCTCAGGAAAGAAACCTCAGACGAGGCGGCTCGAACCGCTTCAAAACATCGAGAATTATAGGGAAGGCGGAAGATTGGCTGAGGAGAATAACGCGGACTGGCAAACACGCCCGAACATCCGAAACGTGGCAATCATCGCCCACGTCGACCACGGTAAGACGACCCTCGTCGACGCAATGCTCAAACAGAGTCGAGTATTTCGCGAGAACCAGGTCGTCGCTGAACTGATTATGGATTCTAATCCGCTGGAGCGGGAGCGCGGAATCACGATTTTGGCGAAGAACACGGCGGTCCGCTACCAGGGCACGAAGATCAACATCATAGACACGCCGGGACACGCCGACTTCAGCGGCGAGGTCGAGCGTGTGCTCAACATGGCGGATGGTTGCCTGCTCGTGGTGGACGCGGTGGACGGGCCGATGCCGCAGACGCGGTACGTGCTGAAGAAAGCACTCGAAATGGGATTGTCGTCGGTCGTCGTGATCAACAAGACAGACTCACCTAACGCCCGCCCGGCGTTCGCGTTGGAGGGAGTTCACGACCTGTTCCTGGAGTTGGCGACGGATGTTACGCAACTAGATTTCCCGGTCCTCTACGCGTCGGCACGACAGGGGCGCGCGGTGTTGGACGCCTCCGACACGCCGACGGACATGGGGCCGTTGTTCCAGGCGATCGTCGATTACGTCCCGCCCCCGACCGGCGACGAGAATGCCCCGCTCCAAATGTTGATTGCGTCGCTTTCCTATAACAGCCACCAAGGACAGATCGCGATCGGACGGATCGCGCGTGGTCGTGTGACCAAGGGGGATGCCGTTGCCCTGGTAAGCCGTGAAGGGGTAGTGACATCACATCGAATCACCCGTGCTCATGTCTTCGAAGGGTTGGACCAACTCGAGGTGAACGAGGCTGCGGCCGGCGAGATCGTCGCCCTGGCCGGCGTGGAATCCGTGGAGATTGGAGACACGATCACATCAGTCGAAGAGCCCGAAGGTCTGCCCCCGATCATGATCGATGAACCGACGGTCCGTATGACTTTCGGTGTGAACACCTCACCATTCGTCGCGAAGGATGGGGGATTCGGTACCGCACGGCAGATCCGACTGCGGCTCCAGAAGGAACTCCAGACGAACGTCAGTCTGCGGATGGACGAGACGGAGAGTGCTGACGAATTCCTGCTGTCGGGACGGGGAGAGCTACACCTGGCAATCCTGATCGAAACGATGCGCCGCGAGGGATACGAACTACAGGTCTCGAAGCCCGAGGCTGTGAACAAGTTCGTCGACGGTGACCTTGTCGAACCCTACGAGACGCTAATGATCGATACCCGCGAGGAGTTCATCGGCCCGTTGACGGAGAACCTTTCCACAAGGTTGGCGCGGATGATGAACATGGACGTCGACGGGCAGGGAAACGTGGAGATGACGTTTCGACTGCCCACGCGGGGTCTCATCGGGTTCAACACGTTTTTCGTCCGAACGACCCGTGGGCAGGGAGTGATGAACAGCGTGTTCGAGGACTTTGAGCCGGTGCATGGACAGCTCGGTACGGACCGTAGCGGAGTGCTGATCGCCTCGGAAACTGGGGTCGCGGTTCCGTACGGATTGAACAACGCGCAGGGCCGCGGGATGACGTTCATCCAGCCTGGGTCACCGGTTTACGAGGGAATGATCGTTGGAGCAAACTCTCGTGACTCTGATATCGATGTGAACGTCTGCAAGGAAAAGAAATTGACGAATATCCGGGCGGCGGGATCGGACGACGCGATTCGGTTGACGCCGCCCGTGCAGATGAGCTTGGAGGAATCGCTGGACTTCATCGCTTCAGATGAGCTGGTGGAAGTAACACCGAAGAATATCCGGCTGAGGAAGAAAGTCCTTGGATCCGGAGCCCGACACCGACTGGGGCGCAACCAGGGGTAAGCTGAAACGGCTGGGCTCCCGGCGCGTGTGGGAAGTTCTGGTCAGGTCGCCTGAGTCACGGAAACGAGCGTTTCCAGCCGTTCTCGAGCATTGCCGGAGTCGAGCGATTCACGAGCGGACTCGATGCCGCCGGCGAAGTCGGTAGCGGCGTCACCGGCGATTAAGGCGGCGGCCGCGTTCAGAACGACCATGTCTCGGTAAGGCCCCGGCTCTCCGTTCAACACGTTCTCGATAATCTGCCGGTTTCGGTCTATCTCTCCGCCTTGTATCTGGTCAACTGTCGCGTGTCGGAGGCCCAGTTCTTGCGGCGCCACCTCGCGGGTTATCACGGCTCCATTCTTGTATTCGGCGACGATGGATGGACCGCTGAGAGAAAGTTCGTCGAGGCCGTCGGCTCCGTGGACGACAATGGCGTGTCGTGTACCCAACTCGCCGAGGACGTTTGCGATCGTTTCGACGAGTTCCGGGCGTGGGACGCCCACGATCTGATGGCCGGCCCGCGCTGGGTTGGTGAGCGGGCCGAGGATATTGAAGACCGTTCGGACACCCAACTCGCGTCTTGGGCCCGCCGCATGACGCATTGCCGGATGGTAGGTGGGCGCAAACATGAAGCCGATGCCCGCGTCCGCTATCGACTTCGCGACGGTTTCCGGACCGACGTCGATCTTCACACCGAGCGCTTCCAGCACGTCGGCGGACCCGCACGCGGAAGACGCCGCTCTGTTGCCGTGTTTCGCGACCCTGAGACCAGCACCGGCGGCCACGAGCGCGGAGGCAGTGGAGATATTGAACGTGTGCGACGCATCGCCGCCGGTGCCGCAGGTATCGAGCAGTCCTGCCGGGTCAGGAACCTCGACTCTCAGCGCCTTGTCACGCATGACCCGGGCGAGGCCGGCGATTTCGGAAACGGTCTCGCCCTTCACGCGGAGCGCGGTGATGAACCCGGCGAGTTGAGCCGGAGTGGCCTCGCCCTCCATAATCTCGTTCATCACCTGGATGGCTTCGGTCTGGGTCAGGTCTCCGCCGTCGACGAGTTTGCCGATCGCTTCTCGGATCATCCCGGGGTGGCCTCGCGCAAGCGTCGCTGCATGAGTTTCTCGAGACGGTATACCGCTGGCCGGATTTCGAGACCAATTCGCGCTCGACCAGCGTCGGATGGAGGGGACACATAGTCGGGTGCGTCGTCAGTGGCGAATCTACGAGACAACCGTTTCGCGATACTCGCGAGCACCCCGATCACCGGGTCGAGCATGGCCGCGAGGGCCAACCCTTTGAGTAATCGCTTGGCCACTAATGTTGTTCCCCCATCCAATTCTGTCCTGAACGACAACATCATGATATGCGCGGGGCCTGCCAACGAGTGATGACCGCGAGGGCGGCGGTGGCAGATACGACGGCCGAAGCGAAGAGGAAAGTCGATTTAAGGCCGTACTCGTCTCCGAGGAACCCTGCCAAGGTTGGCGCGGCGCCCGCCACAATGGTCGCGGCTCCGAAAACGAGAGAAACCGTTGTTCCCTGGACGTCCTCTTCGATCACATCGAGGGCGGACGCCAGGAGGATCGACATCAGGGGGAACAGAAACGCTCCCATGATTCCGACGACGATCATGAATGGGAGCCCCGCCGGAGCGATCGTGAGCGCGGCGAAACAGAGCCCAAGGGCCGAAAGCGCCGGGGCGAGAACGACTTTCCGGCCCCAATGGTCTGAGAGGAACCCCATCAGCGGTTGAGAGCCGACACCGACGACCTGAGCGAGCGCCAGGTAGAAGCCGAGCGTTGCGGACGATACTTCAAGGTCCTCGCGCAGGTAGATCGGTAGGAAGGTGAAGGTTACGCTCTGTCCGGCAGAAAAACCGCCGGCGAACACAAGGATCAGCAGAAGCTTTCGATTCCGGAGTGTCGATTCGACGGACCGGAGATAGGAGCCAAATCCGGGACTCGCGGCCGATTCGGTCGGGACCGTTTTCAGGAGAGCCCAGATTGCGATGCCAGCGAGAAGGGCCGGAGCGATGCTGCCCTGCGCCAGGGCCCGCCAACCGACGTAGCCGAGTGCGATGCCTGCCAAGGCGGGCCCGGCCGCCTCTCCGAGGCTCCCACCGGTTCCATGCAGGGCGATGGCGAATCCTCGCCGAGTGGCGAATTGGCGGGACAGGGACGCGATCGCACTCGGGTGCCAGAAGGAAATCGCAATGACCATCAGAGAGGCGGCAACGGTCGCGAACAGGAAGGAGCGTGTCAGGCCAAGGCCGAAAGCGAAGACACCGATGAGTGCGATCGAGATCCCAAGTATCTCGGCGCGGAAGCGGCTGAAGCGGTCGGCGATGAACCCTGCCGGGAGGTTCGCGATACCGCCGGCAACGAACCTCGCGGTTGACATCAACCCGACCTCGACGTTGGTCAAGGCCAGGGAGGTCTTGATCTCCGGTAGCAGTACGAAGAAGGCGGCTGCGAAGAAGTGCTTGAGCCCATGCCCCGCAATCGTGGTGACGAGCAGTGTGTTTCGCTGCCGGCCATCGAGTTCGGTTGACGAGCCGCCGGGCGGATCGGGTGCCGGAGGCCCTGTCACTCGATGGGGTCCGCGTTCGAGTCCAGGAAGTTCCTGAGGAGGTCTTTCCCGGCTGGAGTCATGATGCTCTCCGGGTGGAACTGGACGCCCTCGACCGGGAGAGATCGGTGACGGACTCCCATCACGACTCCGGTTTCGGCCCTCGCGGTGACCTCGAGATCTTCCGGAAGGTCCTCGGGCTGCACGGCGAGGGAGTGGTAGCGAATGGCTTCGAAAGGGTTTGGAAGCCCTTTGAATACACCCTTTCCGTCGTGGTGGATGGGGCTGGTTTTGCCGTGCATGATTTCTCCCGCGCCCCTAACGGTGCCGCCAAAGGCCTCGCCGATGCATTGGTGTCCGAGGCACACGCCGAGGACCGGGACGCGTTTCTCGGCGAAGTGCCGCACGACCTCGTTCGAGATTCCCGCATTGTCAGGGGTGGAAGGGCCCGGGGAGATCACGATCTTTTCCGGCGCGAGCGTCTCGATTTCGGCGATTGTGGTTTGGTCGTTGCGCTTCACGACCACGCTGGCGCCCAGTTCCGAGAGGTACTGGTAGAGGTTGTAGGTGAAGCTGTCGTAGTTGTCGAGCAAGAGGATCATCTCCGAGCTCCTTCGATATTGACGTATCCGGTCACCGGACGCCCGCCGCACGAAGGAAGCGTTCCCGACTGCGGATCTCTGCCTCGTCGATCGCACGAATCATGCCTTGCGCCTTGGCCAAGGATTCTTCGTACTCGGCTTCGGGGATGCTGTCGTACACGAGGCCTCCGCCAGCCTGGACGGTGGCGACGCCATCCTTCATGACGACGGTGCGGATGCAGATGGCCACGTCCATATTTCCCGAGAAGCTGAAGTAACCAACTGCGCCGCCATAAGGTCCGCGGGCGTGCGGTTCCTTTTCGGCGATGATCTCCATCGCCCTCACTTTCGGGGCGCCCGAGAGCGTTCCTGCAGGGAAGCACGCGCGGAGAGCGTCGTACGACGAGAGGTCACTCCGCAGCCCGCCGGTCACGTTTGAGACGATGTGCATCACGTGGGAGTACCGCTCGATTTCCATGAGCTGGTCCACGGTCACGGATCCTGGTTCGCTCACGCGACCGATGTCGTTGCGACCGAGGTCGACGAGCATGATGTGCTCGGCTCGCTCCTTCTCATCGGTAACCAACTCCTCGGCGAGGGCATCATCCTGCTCTGGCGTTTCACCTCTGGGTCGAGTGCCGGCGATGGGGTGGGTCGTCGCGACGCCGTCCTCCACCCGGACCAGCAGCTCGGGTGACGAGCCGATGATGTGGAAGTCCCCCATGTCGAGGAAGTACATGTACGGAGATGGGTTCAGCGCTCTCAACGCCCGATAGATGTCGAAAGGGGCCGCCGACGTGGGCCGTTCGAGCCGCTGCGAGAGGACGACCTGGATGCACTCGCCGGCGGTGATGAGTTCCCGGACCTCCTCGACCTGGCGCATGAACGATTCGCGGGTGTGGTTGGAACCGACCGGCTTCCCAAACGAGGACTCTGGACCCGGTGCGAGCGCGGAGTTTTCCATGGACCCACCGTCGAGGCGCTCCACCAGCGAGTCGATGCGTCCGGTCGCTGCGGAGTAGGCGTCGTCGATTTCGGCTCCGTCTTCGAGATGGACGTGGCTGACGACCTTGATGGTGTGCTTCACGTGGTCGAAGACCAGGAGGGTGTCCGAGAACATGAACATCGACTCGGGGAGACCCATCGGATCATGGCCATTGGGGCTCGGGAGCCTTGGCTCGAAGTGGCGCACGGCGTCGTACGCGATGAACCCGACGGCGCCACCGAGGAACCGCGGGAGACCAACGACCGGGACCGGCCGGAACCGGGTCAGCTCTGTTTCGATGGGGACCAGGGGGTCGATATCCCCTGCGCTCTCATTCGATCCAGTCCTGAGGACTCGGTACGGCTCGGTGCCTATGAAGCTGTAACGCGCGAGGCGTTCGCCCCCCTCAACGCTTTCAAGCAGAAACGACGGGTCGGTGCGGGCGACCTTGAGGTACGCGGTGACCGGAGTTTCCATGTCGGCGGGAATCTCGCGGTAAAGCGGTATGAGGTTGCCGCGCGATGCGAGGTTACGGACCTCGTCCAGCGTCGGTGAATAAACCATGGACACGTCACCTACTTTCTTTCCGGCCGTCGTTGCCCTTCTGGCCGAAATACAGAGAGCCCGCCCGACTAGGGGCGGGCTCGAAATTACTCGTGTCCGCGGTGCCACCCTATTTCCCGGCTCCCCGTTACAGGGTGATCCGAGCACTTGGCAGGTACTCCCTTCTTGCCACGGGAATGGCTTTCGGTGGACCGAAAACCGGCGGAAAGATGGGGTATACCGTGAGCCTGTAACGGAGCCCCAACCCGGCGGAGCCTACTTGGTTACCCGTTCGGTCCGCAGCTCCCGAGTCCATTCCGTCCCCGCGTGACGCCGGGCTTCCACTATCCCCGGCTCTCTGCGGCCCCGCCGGAGGGACATACTCGCCTCGATCGCAGCCTGTCCAACGAGACTAATCACAGCGAATCATCCCGTCAACCCAAGTGAACTGGGGGGGCAGCGGGCGCAAAGGACGTGAGAGACGCCGGTGCCTATCGGCTCGTTGACGGAGACATCGCCGTTGCGGATCTTGACGTTGAACCCGTATCCAAGGTGGTGCAGACCGAGGCCGTGAAGTGAATCGAGGCTTCCTGGGAACCGAAACCCGAGAGGGGAACCAGGTCTCCGACACCGCCTGACATTTGGGGAACGTTCCCAGCATATTGTTGCTTGAGCCTCCTGAGTGGAGGTGTTGGCGACAATGTTCCCACGCACACTCGGATTACAAGGGTCTTTCGATACGAGGTGATCTCGAGAACGGAAAGATAGCACGCCTCGTGTAGCGGGCGCCATCGGGGCGTAGATTGCTCTCCATCAAGCTGAGATGATTGACGTGGAAGGCTCCGTCGCCGGGTGGCCATGCGGCATCTTCCGTGAAGCTTGGCACCGACCGTACGCCACGGTTGGTGCGACCGAGGGTGAGGTGGGGCGTGAACGGACGGGTCTCCATTGGGAAACCCATTGCAACGAGGGCACGATCGACGTCTGCGGCGAGTTCGAGCAGTTGTGCCGTTTCGCTCGAAAGACCGACCCACACGACCTGATCCCTGGCGCCACGCCTCGATCTGAAGGTCCCTAAGGGACCGAGCGACAGGTCGAACCCCTGACGAATAGCGGCGGTGGACTCGAGCGCCGACTCGATAACACGCTCTTTGACAGCGGGAGTATCGCCGAGGAACTTGAGCGTCACGTGGATGCCTTCGGGCCGAACCCAACGGACGCAGTTCGTGACGTCTCGTTCCCGCAGGCGCCCGATCAGCGCAGAAATCATATTGCGGATGGAATCAGGAATCTCGATCGCTACGAACGCGCGGAACGAACGCTCTTGCATCTAGCGAGCGGGTGCGATCAGAGCGAGCAGTGCTGCTGCGTTTCCGCCGAGGAGCCTGGCTTTGTCGTCGGCGTTAAGATTCGATTCGTCCACGTATCTCAGGACTCTCTCGGGCTCCATGAGTGGGAAATCGGTGCCGAATAGCAGTCGGTCAGGTCCGTGGGCCGCGACGAGAGCGTCGAGCACCGATGGATGGTACAGGTATGGCAACGCGGCGGTGTCGACGTAGACATCGGTGAGCGCGTCCGCGACCTCAGGCATGTAGGCGTAGAACGGCAATCCACCGCCGGCGTGAGCCAGGATCGTCGGAACACCGCTGAGGTGCTTTAACAGCGGGGCCAACCTTTCCGGGGTCGCGCGTTCTTTGCCCGGATATGCGTGGCCGACGGGTTCGGATGTGTGCATAAGGAGAATCATCTGGTTTTCACGGAGTTGGGTCGCGATTCGGTCGAAGCCGTAGATCGGGTCGTCCAGCCAGCCCAGGGCGTCGGGTCTCAGTTCGCCGAGCCCGAGAAGTCCCGCGTCCCGAATACGGCGGATTTCCTTCGCGGTGGAGTCCGGGTTTCTATCCCCCGAGACCGTGCCGAGGCCGACCAGTCGATCCGGATGGCGCTGGACGGCTTCGATGATGGCGTCGTTCTCTCGTTCGCAGAAACCCGGCGTCTCCCACCCGAAACCGCAGACGACACTTCGGTTGATTCCAGCTCGGTCCATGGCCTCGACGAGCTGGTCGGCGGTCGTGATCCGAGATTCGGGATTGGAGTAGACACTACGGAAGGCCGGGTCCGCGTCGAGGTAGTGTTGCCTGTCCGAGGCGACGGCATCGGAAAACAAGTGAGTATGGAAATCGATGACCATCATGTGATAGAGTATAGATATGTGCAGGAACGGCTTGCCCTCCACGTTCCTGAGGTTTTCAGGACCCCGGAAAACCAGCGCATGAAGGAACGGAGACAGGCCGTAGGTTTAGGCGGATCGGGCCGCGTTTTGGCGGGAACGACCTGAGGGCATCGCTGGCATGAAAGATCACGCTCTGCTCCGAGAGTTGACGGCACAACTCCGAATCGACTCGATCCGGGCGGCTGCTGAGGCGGGTTCCGGGCATCCCACCTCGTCGATGTCGGCCGCCGATCTGATGGCGGTCCTGATGTCCGGCCAACTTCGATACGACTTTGACGACCCGGGTAACCCGAGCAACGACCACTTGGTGTTCTCGAAAGGGCATGCGTCCCCGTTGCTGTACTCGATGTACCGGGCTGCGGGTGCAATCTCTGATGAGGAACTGCTGACGTTCAGGGAGTTTGGGAGCCGACTCCAGGGACACCCGACCCCGCTGATCCCGTGGGTCGATGTGGCGACCGGGTCCCTGGGGCAAGGGTTGCCATTCGGCGTAGGAATCGCGCTGGCTGGGAAGCGCCTAGACCGGCTGCCGTATCGCATCTGGGTGCTGTGCGGAGACAGTGAGATGGCCGAAGGGTCGATGTGGGAGGCGTTCGAGCACGCGGCGATGGCGGGGCTCGACAACCTGACAGCGATCATCGACGTGAACCGACTCGGTCAGCGCGGGGAGACGATGCATGGGTGGAATGTCGACGCGTATTCGAGCCGGGCCCGGGCGTTCGGGTGGAATGCGATTGAGGTCGACGGGCACGACGTACACGCGATTGATGAGGCCTATCAAGCCGCAGTCTCGACGGAGGGCCGACCGACCGTGATTGTGGCGAAGACGATGAAGGGTAGAGGAGTCTCGGCAGTCGAGAACGAGAACGGGTTTCATGGCACTCCATTGGCGAACTCCGAGGCCGCGATTGCCGAATTGGGCGGGCCGAGAAACGTGCTCGTCGGCGTCGCTCGCCCGGAAACTCGTGAGGAGCCGCACCGATTTGTCGTGGACGGAACTCCGTCACTTCCCGCCTATGAAAAGGGGAGCAAGATCGCGACACGGCGTGCCTACGGCGAGGCGCTGGCTGGCCTGGGCGCCATACGCGGCGACATTGTTGCCCTGGACGCCGAAGTGAGCAACTCGACATTCGCCGCGACCTTCGCAGGGGCACATCCCGAACGTTTCTTCGAGATGTATATCGCCGAACAACTGATGGTCGCGGCGGCCGTTGGAATGCAGGTCCGTGGGTGGGTGCCGTTCGCGTCGACATTCGCGGCATTCTTGGCGCGGGCGTACGACTTCATCCGGATGGCGGCTGTGAGCCAAGCGAACCTTCGACTCGCGGGCTCCCACGCGGGAGTGTCGATCGGGGCCGATGGGCCGTCGCAGATGGCGCTGGAAGACCTGGCGGCCATTCGGGCGGTCGGTGGCAGCACGGTCCTTTACCCGAGCGACGGCAATCAGACCACGAAGCTTGTTGCTGAGATGGCCGACCGGAGTGGAGTCGTTTACCTCCGAACCACCCGCGAGGCGACCCCGATCCTATATGACTCTTCGGAGGAATTTCGAATCGGTGGCAGCCGCGTCGTGAAGACGTCGGGGAACGACGACATCGCGATCTGTGCCGTGGGTATCACCTTGCATGAGGCGGTAAAGGCCGCTGAGAGCCTGGAGACCGATGGGATACGAGTCCGAGTGATCGATCTCTACTCGATCAAACCGATCGATGGAGCGACGATTGCGGCGGCTGGATCCGAGACGCAGGGAATCGTTACTGTCGAGGACCACTGGCCTGAGGGAGGATTGGGAGACGCCGTGCTTGCTTCGCTTGCGGAGTCCAACGTACAAACTCGAGTTCTGAAGCTTGCGGTCGTGGGGATGCCGGGCTCGGGCACGCCCGCCGAGTTGATGGCCGCCGCTGGGATCGATGCCTCGCATATCGTCCAAGCGGCCAAGGTGATCGCTCCTAGGAACACCCAAGGCCAAGGGTTGCCGGTTCGGGAGAGGTAAACCGATGACCCAGATAACCAGTGAACCGGCTTCGGGCGGCACGGCATTTCAGGCACGACCCAAGGTAGCGGTCGTATCCACGCGGCCGGAGACCGTGCTGGACGACGTTGCCGAGGCGATGCGGTTGGCCGGATATCGAGATGCACTGCCGACAACGGCCTCGACCCTGTTGAAGATTAACGTTTCGTGGCAGCTGTGGTACCCCGCGGTGTCGACGACCCCATGGCAACTCGATGGTGTGATACGTGAATTGAAAGATGCCGGCTATCCGGATCTGATCGCTTGCCACAACGGCACTGTGGTCGTCGACGCTCGCGAGGGTGAGGTGAAGAACAAGCATCTTCCTGTCGTTGAAAAACATGGCATTCCGAATATCCATCTCGAAGATGAAGAATGGATACGGTACGAGCCGAAAACCCCACTACGAGTCCTGGGTGAAATCTTCGCCGAAGGGTTGACCATCCCCGCGATGTTCCCCGGGAAGAACATTCTGCACCTGCCGACGATGAAGACCCACGTGTTCACGACTATGACCGGGGCGATGAAGAACGCTTTTGGAGGGTTGCTGAACCACAAGCGCCACTGGACCCACTCGGTGATCCACGAGACGCTGGTGGACTTACTTGCGATCCAGAAAGAGATCCATCCCGGAGTGTTCGCGGTGACCGATGGGACGTTCGTGGGCGATGGACCCGGGCCAAGGGCCATGCAGTGGCACACGAAAAACGTGATGCTGGCGTCCGCAGACCAGGTGGCGATCGACGCGATCTCGGCGAAGATGATGGGGATTGACCCGTTGTCGGTGAAGTTCATTCGTATGGCTCACGAGGCAGGTCTCGGCGTCGGAGATCCGCGTGAGATCGAGGTCGTCGGTGGGGACATCAGTGGCGTCGACTGGAAGTTGAGAGCTTCCGAAGAAACCTTCGCGAGTCGCGGACAGAAACTCATATACTGGGGGCCTCTGAAGCCCTTGGAGAAATTCCTGCTCCGAACGGTGATCGCTCCGTGGTCGTACATGGCTTCGAACCTGTATTTCAACGGGTTCTGGTACAACGCGATCGGGCGTCGTCGGGCCCGGGAAGCCCTTGAGACGGACTGGGGTCAGCTGTTCCAGATGTACTGACGATGCCGTCGGCGCGATTGGGGTGGGCGAGTTCGGCCCCGACTCAATGACGCAACCTCAAGGCCCTTTGAGCCTGATCGGGAATACGCCGCTCGTCGAGCTTTCGATGTCGCCGCCGAACCCCCGGGTGCGGATCTTCGCGAAGCTCGAAGGCCAGAACCCCAGTGGGAGCGTGAAGGACCGAATCGTGTTGGAGATGGTGGAGGCCGCCGAACGGCGCGGCGCCCTGACACCGGGGACGCGGATCGTCGAGGCGAGCAGCGGGAACACCGCGATCGCGCTGGCGATGATCGGGCGACGAAAAGGGTACCCGGTCGGGGTGTGCATCCCGCAGAACGTGGCTCCGAGCATCGCGGACGTGTTGCAACTCTATGGAGCTGACGTGAGTTGGACCGAAGGATCGCTGGGGATGGAAGGCGCGATTGCGGAAGCCGAAAGGTTGGCCGAAGCCGGCGGGACGTATTCCCTAGGGCAGTTCACGGACAGCGCCAACGTTGAGGCGCACTACCTGACGACGGGCCGTGAGATCGCGGAGGTGTTGCCGAGGGTGGACGCGTTCGTTGCAGGGATCGGAACCGGCGGAACGATCATGGGCGTCGGCCGACGTCTCAGAGAGGCGAACCCAGGTGTGCGAATCATTGGTGTAGAACCTCGGCCAGGGGAGCGCGTCCAGGGCTTGCGGAGCATGCAGGAAGGGTTCGCGCCACCGCTCCTGGATCTTGGCCAACTCGATGGCCGATTCCTTGTGGACAGTGCGACAGCCATCCGGTCCGCGCGTCAGGTCGTGGAGGATGAAGGGATCCTGGCAGGTATCTCGTCCGGGGCGACGCTCGATGTCGCGCTCCGGGTTGCCGGCGAGATGGATGAGGGAAACGTGGTTGCGATGTTCGCCGACGCTACCTGGAAGTACCTTCCCGCGCGACCGTGGGACGCCGCCGAGGCTAGTTCGGGGACTTTGGACGAGACTCACTGGTGGTGAGTTAGACCGGGCTCACCCAGAAGCGTCGAGTTCCTGGCGCATGGTCCACTGCCGTTTTCGGGTGAAACCAGAGGCGCAGGGCAAGCAGTAGTCGCCGGAAAGTTCAGGTTCGTCAGATTCGAACCGGAAGAGGTAGCGCCGGAGGACACCGCGCCTCTTCGCGGGTGGGTCGCATTTCACGCAACGGAAGACCCGTTTGGGGTCGAGCCTTTCCGAGTCGATTAACCTCATGATCGCCATGGGACCAGACTCCTCAGCCGGCGCGTGAGGCACGCTCTCGGCGACGCGGTCCGACTTGCCGCGGACGAATCTTATCAACTCTGGCTGATAAACCCTGACGCGAGGATCAAACTTCGGCAACCGTACGAGTGCTCGAACCTATACTGAACCGACGAGCAACTGCCTCAAGGACCGTTTGGGAGTGCGCCGATTCGATGCGATCCAGGAATCGTCCGGGGCCGTCCGGCCCAGACATGTTCGAGGAGGTCGCCCGGGACCGGACGGGGCGGGAGGCGCCACTTGCCGCGAGGATGCGACCCCGTTCCCTAGACGAGTTCGTTGGCCAGGAACACATCGTGGGGTCCGAACATATCCTGAGGCGATTGATCGAGTCCGACCAGATCCCTTCGATGATTCTCTGGGGGCCCCCAGGAAGTGGCAAGACGACGCTGGCACGGATCATCGCGCATATGACGACGGCGCATTTCGAACCGGTCAGTGCAGTCGGTTCCGGGGTCGCCGAACTGCGGACGGCGGTAGAGCAGGCGAAGGGCCGGCGTGGAATGAACGGCCAACGGACGATCATGTTCATCGATGAGATCCACCGATTCAACAAGGCCCAACAGGACGTCGTGCTGCCCCACGTGGAGGATGGGACGATAACCTTAATCGGTGCGACGACTGAGAATCCGGGCTTCGAGGTCATCGCTCCCCTATTGTCGCGGAGCCGGGTGTATGCGCTACGTCCGTTGTCTGATGATCATGTGAAGTCACTCGTTGAACGAGCGTTGCTCGACGAAGAGAGGGGTATCGGCTTTCTACGAGCCGAGCTTTCTTCGGATGCCGGGGAAGGACTGGTGCGGCTCTCCAACGGTGATGCAAGGGTCGCGCTGACCGCCCTCGAGGTGGCTGCTTCGGCCACCTCGCCCGGGGAGGACGGGGCCAGGCGGGTCGAGTTGTCCGATGTCGAAGACGCGCTCCAGCACCGGGCCCTGATGTATGACAAGGGCGGGGAGGAGCATTACAACCTGATCTCCGCCTTCATCAAGTCGATGCGGGCTTCCGATCCGGACGCCTCCCTGTACTGGATGGCGCGGATCCTCGAGGGTGGGGAAGACCCGCTCTTCGTCGTACGACGGATGGTGGTCTTCGCAGCCGAAGATGTTGGGTTGGCCGATCCGCAAGCATTGAACCTGGCGACGGCGTGCCAGCAAGCCGTCAGTTTCGTCGGGATGCCGGAGGGGTATCTGCCTCTGGCAGAGACGTGCGTCTACCTAGCGACGGCGCCGAAAAGCAACTCTGCCTATCAGGCATATCTGCGTGCCCGCGAAGACGTGAAAAGCACACGCGCGGAGCCGGTCCCGCTCCACCTGAGAAACGCTTCCCACCCACTGATGCAGCAGATGGGGTACGGGGAGGGATACGAATCTCCCCACGACGCTCCGGGACATTTCATCAATCAGAAGAGTAGGCCAGAACACCTCGAAGAGAACCGGTACTACGTTCCGGGAAACTTCGGGGCCGAACGAGCGATCAAAGAACGGCTGGAGCGCTGGTTCGGGGACAAGTGGAAGGAACCCGAAGCGGACGCGCATCACCCTTCTGTCCGTGTATGGTCGGACGACGTGTAGCGCATCATTGAACCAGACCGGTAAACCGAAGCAGAGGTAGAAACTTGGTAGACAAGGACAGTTCAGGGCTTTCGATTGAAGAAGTGAAACACCTCTCGATGCTGGCGAGGATGGGCGCAAGTAGAGAAGACTTGGAACAGATGCGCAAGGAACTCGCCCACATCCTGGAGAACTTCAAGATCCTCCAGGATGTGGATACGGACGGAGTGGAACCCACCGCGCACGCGATTGCGATTGAGAACGTTTTCCGTGACGACGCCTCGCGACCTTCGAACCCTCGCGAGGAAACCTTGGAGAACGCACCGTTGTCGCAGGAGGGGTACGTTCGGGTGCGCGGGGTACTTGACGACCAGACGTAACTCACCGCTGACCTTCTACTCGCCGGAGGCTCAGAGAATCACTATCTGTCTGGTAGCATCGACGGTATGGTGAACCTCACGGACGGACTGACGGTCCATCACGCCTCTGACCTATTGGCCTCGAAGGAAATCTCCTCTGTCGAGTTGACTCGTGCCGTTTTGGACCGAGTCGCCGCCGTTGAGGAGAAGATCGGTGCATTCGTAACGGTAACGGATGAGTTGGCGCTAGCGCAGGCGGACGAGGCTGACAAGCGCATCGCCGCCGGCGAAGCTGGCCCGCTCACCGGTATCCCGGGTGTTGTCAAGGACAACATGTGCCTGGCGGGGACGCGTACGACCTGCTCGTCTCGGATTCTGGAAAACTTCGTTCCCCCATACACGGGAACGGCGGTCCAGCAGTTGCTCGAAGCCGGAGTCATAGTCGTTGGGAAGTCGAACATGGACGAGTTCGCGATGGGCTCATCGACCGAGAACAGCGCGTTCGGTCCGGCGAGGAATCCGTGGGACCTCGCACGTTCCCCGGGCGGCTCGAGCGGTGGCAGTGCCGCGGCGGTCGGCGCCCGCACCGCGCTGG
>JASLZO010000059.1 GCA_030754805.1 Dehalococcoidia bacterium | reverse complement strand
CCGACCAACTCCACGAATGCATTCCCGCGAATGGTTTCGTTGTTCAAGGTCGCGGACACGCTGGCCGTGCCCTCCCAGTAGATGGTCCTTGGGGGGAACGCGACGGTTATCTCCTGATCGGCGATCGTTGGGACAAGTTCGATCTCCAAGCGATGTTCGGGGACGGAGATCCTCCAACCGGCGGGGTACTCGGTCTGCGTATGAGGACTCATCCACGTGCCGAGTGTCGTGAGTGTAGTGTCGTCGTTCGTGAGGTGTATGGAATGTCCGTCCGGACGAACGAGCGTTCCGTAGACGAGCGGCGTTTCGTTGCCGTCCCGAGCTTCGGTGACCATCAGCTCTGAGCCATCATCCAGCTGAACGGCGAACCATTGCCAGCCGGTTGGGTATCCGGTGACCGAGAAGTCTCCCCATTGATGATCCATCCACGTCGTTCCGGTTACCTGGCGGTCACCGTCAAGAAGGGAGAGGGTGCCGGTGGCTTCCATGCGTGTCCACGAGTAGTAATAGGTCCACCCGTCGCCGCTTTCGAGGAAACCATCCTCATCGTGCAGGACCGCACGTTTGATGGGCAGCATGATGAGTTCCAGCGAACGGTCGTCGATCGAAGTCGTGAAGGCGTGTAACCCCGGGCTCCCGTTCAGGGTCCAATCTTCGATGATGAAATCGAATCCGCCCGAAGGCTGCCCCGCCTGCTCGCCGAACGAGAATCTGCCGGCCTGATCGTGGGTTCCCGCGGTCAGGTTCGAGAGACCAGTGTGAGCCATGTATCCGACTCCAGCGTCCTCGGTTCGGCCCTGGAAGACCACGAAATGGAAGCCGTACTCGCCCCCGTCCTCATCGGTGAGGTGGCCGTTGTAGTACCACCATTCGAGGTTGTTGTCATGTGGCGTTTCATCGTTGGGGAAGACCACCGGTCGCGGGTTGGTGACCGCCACCGGGGAGGGATCAGGACTTGCTGGCGCTCTCTGAGTAGCCGTGGGCACCGGAATGTGCGTCGATGTCGGAGTAGGAGATGTTTCCGCGCCCAAACAGCTCAGTAAGGTGATCCCGAGGGTCAGAACCAATACGCCGACCCACCTGTTTCCGATCAGCCGGCGTTGGGGCGGGTCAGATCGACGAAGAGGCAGTGTCAGCTGCTGAAGGGCCTTGGACACAGGTTCATCCAGTGTATGAGCCGACGGTGCAGGCTATACTTGCCGTGCCCGCGAATCGATTTGGTGACATTGAAGAACGGCTTGCCGTCCACGTTGCTGGAGATTCACGGAGACGAACGAAACGGATAAGCGTATGAGTGTACTGGAGCTGATCGACCGACCCCAGGTGGCTGATGTGGGCCCGATTTCGAGTGGCGCTGCACAGACGGCAGCCCGGTTCTTCCGTGGTTTCGGGGACCCCACGCGCGTCCGAATCCTCAACATTCTGCTGACCGGCGAACGGAGCGTGTCTGAGTTGGTAGGTCTGCTTGGCGCGCCGCAGGGCCGAGTGTCTAGCCACCTCTCGTGCCTCCGTTGGTGCGGGTTTGTCGAAGCAGAACGGCGCGGTCGGAACGTCTACTACACAATCGCTGACCCTCGAGTCCAGGAGCTGCTGCAGATGGCCGACACGCTGATCGCGGATGCGGCGAAGCGGGTCCTCTCGTGTCAGGTCCTTGACGGCGAGGACGTCATCTAGCGCTGGCTGGACCAATTCTCGAGAATCAGAGGAATTCTGGGGTTCAGGCGAGAGACGTGGCGCGAACGCCCGCGAGTCGCTCGATGGCGCGGTCGAGCTGGTCGTCTGGCACGGTGAGCGAACAACGGATGAATCCCTCGCCGGCTTCTCCATACCCGCGTCCCGGGGTGATTACGACGTTGGCGGTCTCGATGAGGCGGCTCGCGAACTCGCCAGAGTTGACGCCCGCCGGTAGTTTCGCCCACACATAGAGGCTGGCCTTTGGCGGTTCAACCTCGAGACCCATATCGAGAAGGGCCGGCACCAACCGATCTCGGCGCGCCTGGTAGTGGCGGTTGTGGTCCACTATCGCGTCTTGAGGGCCATCGAGGGCGGTTATCGCCGCTATCTGAACCGCCTGGAAGATTCCGGAGTCGATGTTGGATTTGATGCGCATGAGCGCGTCGATCATCTCGGCGTTACCGACCGCCATCCCGATTCGCCAGCCAGTCATGTTGAACGACTTTGATAGGGAGTGGAACTCGATGCCAACATCGATGGCACCCTCGGCTTGGAGGAAGCTGACCGGCTCGTAGCCATCGTATGCGACCTCGGTGTACGGCCCATCGTGGCAGACCGCGATGCCGTGGGTGCGCGCGAACTCCACGGTCCGTTCAAAGAATGACAGGTCGGCGACCGCCGCGGTTGGGTTGTTCGGATAGTTGATCCAGAGGAGCTTCGCGCGGTCGGCGATCTCGTCCGGAACCACGTCGTAATCAGGGAGGAAGTTGTTCTCGGCTTTAAGGGGTAAATAGAAGGAGTCGCCACCGGCAAGCATCGTCCCGACGCTGTACACCGGGTACCCAGGATCCGGCACGAGAGCGATGTCGCCGGGGTCTATGTAGCACCAAGCGATATGCGCGATGCCTTCCTTGGATCCGATTGTCGGAAGAACTTCCTCGTTGGCATCGAGGGTCACGCCGAACCGGCGGTGGTACCACCGCGCAATGGCTTGCCGCAGCTCTGGAAGGCCGTCGGACTCAGGGTATCTGTGGTTTGCCGGGGCCCGGACAGCTTTCTCCAGGGATTGAAGAATGTGCTCTGGGGTTGGGATATCGGGGTCTCCGATGGCCAGTGAGATGACATCCTCGCCGCGAGCCCGTTTCTCCGCGATCTTTCGCGTGACCTCGACGAACAGGTAAGGAGGTAGATGTTCAACGCGTGCGGCGGGTTTCATACGACGGTCTCCGGCGTGGTCAGCGGCAGTAGGCGGGCCATTGTAGCAAGGCGTCCCGCACCGCCGGCGCGGTTGCCGGGTAGCAGCCCCACACCTAGCATTGCGGGACGTTCTCATGAGCCGAGAGGAGAGTGGATGGCGGAGGTCACCGAGCGACCAACCCGACGCCCTCGGGTCTTCTACGGCTGGTGGGTGGCCCTGTCCGGCACGGGGCTCATGCTCTACACGACCGGCGTCGGTTTCTTCGGATTCAGCTCTTTCTTCGACGCGATCCGTGCGGACCTCCTTTGGACGCGTGCTCAAGTCTCGCTCGGTCCGGCGATCCAAGCCGTCCAAACGGGCATCCTCGGGCCATTTGCTGGGTACTTCGCCGATAGGGTCGGCCCCCGATTCGTCATGGCGCTAGCCATGCTGGTTGGCGGCGCCGGATTCCTGGTCCTGGCGGCCGTCCAAGAGACATGGCATTTCTACCTAGCGTTTGTTCTGTTGGGAACGATGGGCGGCGTCTCGCTCGTCGTGGTTTCGACCGCGATCAGTAACTGGTTCATTCGGAAGCGCGGGCAAGCCCTCGGTCTTGCATTCGTCGGTCCAGGCTTTGGTGGAATCCTCACCGTCCTCCTGGTCGCTCTCATCGAAATGTACGGGTGGAGGATCACGGCAGTCATCACGGGCTTCGGGACGTGGGCGGTCGGCATTCCGCTCGCTCTGTTGCTCCGACGCAGGCCAGAGGACCACGGCGTGCTACCGGATGGAGACCTGCCGTCATCATCACCGGAAGCTGAAGACTCGCCCAACCAGCCCGGCCTCGCTGGCGAATCCACGTTTACGACGCGGGAGGTGCTGCGGACACCATCCTACTGGCTGTACGTGGCGGCGATCTCCTGCCAGCAGTTGGCGATCACCGCGTTCGTCGTACATCACATACCGGCGCTGGTTAGCTTCGGCTTCTCGTTCAGGGCCGCGGGGTTGCTAGTTCTGGTGTTCACCCTTGCCAGCATCCCGATGAGGTTCTTCGGCGGCTACTTGGCGGACCGGTACGACCGCCGAGTCGTCGTCGCGATGATGTTGGGATCTCAACTGATGGGAGCCGTACTGTTCGTGTTCGTGAAAGGATGGGCGGCGGCGATCGCGTTCGAGATTATTTACGGAACCGGCTGGGGTGGCAGCAACCCGGCAAGACTGTCGCTGCAGGGGGAGTACTGGGGCAGGGGCATCTTCGGCTCGTTGATGGGCGTGCAGGTGGCGGCGGGAGCCGCCGGGTCATTGATCGGCCCGGTCCTCGTCGGATGGGTCGCCGACGTCGAGTCGTACCGTGTCGCGTTCATCGCCCCCATCCCATCGCTGGCGTTTGCCACGGCCCTGATCCTCTTGATGCGAAGACCCGAACTGAAATGAGTGATCCACCCGAGGCCCCGCCCGCAACGGGCAACGGCGGCGACGATAGTAGCCCGCCTAGCCGCAGGCGTCGATCGAAGATCTTTCCGGGCTGGAACATTGCCGGTGCCGGGATGGTCATCGCCTTCTACGTAGACGGCGTTGGGTTCTGGGGATTCTCCGGGTTCTTTCGGGAAATCATTCGTGAGTTCAGTTGGGACCGGACGGTAGCGGCAGTCGCGCCCTCCCTCCAACGACTCCAGTCCGGGGTGCTGGCTCCCATCACTGGGATGATGATTGATCGGTGGGGACCCCGACACACGATGATGCTCGGGTTCTTCGTCTCCGGGGCTGGATTCATGCTCCTAAGTCGTATCGAGAACCTTTGGCAGTACTACCTGTCGTTCGTTCTGATCGCGTTCGGACTGAGCGCCGGCTCTTTCATCGTAATTGCGGCGGCCCTGAACAACTGGTTCGTCCGCAAGCGGGGGCGAGCCATCTCTTTCTTGATCCTTGGCCCCGGACTTTCGGGAGCCCTTGGTGGGATTTGGATCCTGATCATCCCTATCTTCGGCTGGCGGGACACCCTCCTCGTCGCGGGCCTCGGCTTCTGGGTCGTGTGCATGCCCTTGGCGTATCTCGTGATGAAGGACAAGCCTGAGCCTTACGGATACCTGCCGGATGGCGACGAACCGGGATCAGAAGCCCCGGCGGAAGGTGCTGCCGGTGGGGGCGAGGCTCCGGTTCTTCCGATCCGCACGATCCTAAGAGACAGGGGCTACTGGCAGTACGTCGGCGCATCCGCGTTGAACAGCGCCTCATTCGCCGTGGTGACGTTCGCCGCGGACGCCCTCGACTCCTACGGGTTCTCCAACTTCATTGCGGGCAGCATCTTCATCTTTGGGTTCGCGTTGCCTAGCCTGCCGGCAAGGCTCGCCGCGGGCTGGATGGCGGACAACTTCGACAAACGCCTGATTTTCGGGGGTTCGTTGGGGCTGCAGATGGCGGGCACCCTCCTGTTCGCGGCGGCGACGGTTCCATGGATGGCGTTCGTGGCGGCGGCGATGGTGGGGATGGGGATCGGGACGAACAGCCCGGCGCGCCTGTCGCTCCAGGCTGAGTATTGGGGAAGGAGCGTTTTCGGGCGACTCTCTGGAATCCAGATGGGGATCTCGTCGATTCCCGCGATTCTGGCGCCGGTGTTCGTCGGTTTCATGTTCGACACGTCCGGGAGCTATCGGTTGGCTTTCGCGTTGCTTACCGTTCCGCTCACGATGTCGGTCCTGCTGGCGCTGACGATTCCCCGGCCATCCTGGGCCCTCAGATAGATAGGCGTTCTCTGCGCCTATACTCGCCGGACGTGAGGCTTCCACTTTGAACCCCTCTGCATCCAAGGCATCTGATCCATCAGGTTCGGGCGGCGCCAAGCGGCGCCACATCTTCTA
Source organism: Dehalococcoidia bacterium (assembly GCA_030754805.1). Lineage (GTDB taxonomy): Bacteria > Chloroflexota > Dehalococcoidia > UBA6926 > UBA6926 > JASLZO01. The sequence continues at coordinate 1,111 of JASLZO010000059.1, read as the reverse complement.
CGGATGGTGGATGGCGGGGGCAGGATTCGGGGTGCTGTTCTACACGTCCGGTGTCTTTTTCTACGGTTTCTCGGCGTTCTTCGACGCCATCCTGAAGGACTTCGGCTGGAGCAAAGGAGCCGCCTCCGGAGCCTTCGCATTCCAACGGATGGAACAGGGCATCTTTGGCCCGATTGTTGGGTACATTACAGATCGATGGGGCCCTCGTCGGGCGTTGCTTTTCGGCGCTTTCCTCATGGGGCTCGGGTTCATTCTGATGAGCCAGATCAATTCGCTTTGGCAATTTTATGCCGCGTTCGGGGTCCTAGCGCTAGGGCTTGGGTTCGGTTCGTTCCTTACGGTTATGACTGCGGTCAACTCTTGGTTCGTACGCCGCCGCGGCACCGCGATGGCAATCGTGTCGTACGGACCCGGGGTCAGTTCGCTTCTCGTTCCCGGGATCGTTGTTTTGATTGTCGCGTTGGACTGGCGGGACGCGCTGTTACTGATCGGCATCGCCACTTGGATCGTTTGTTTTCCGCTCGCCCTGGTTATGCGCCACAAACCCGAGTCATATGGACTGCAACCTGATGGGGAAATTGCGCAACATGAGAACGTTGCGGACGAGACGGGAATGTACGACCAATACCCTGACGTTCAGTTCACGGCTCGCCAGGCTCTACGGACTCCAACCTACTGGAAGTACGTGGTCGCTTCCATGTGTGGGTTCATATTTTTTGGCGCATTGATGATCCACCAGTTTGTGGCGTTCCAAAGCTTCGGGTTGAGTACCGGTGAGACAACTCTTCTGGTGACCTTGATGCCGCTCGCGAGTATGCCGGGTCGCATCATCGGAGGTTTTCTGGCTGACGCGTTCGACAAACGGAAAATCGTTGCGGCGGCTTGGGCAGGGCAACTGGTTGGGTCGCTACTCTTCGTATTCGTTGATGACGTTTATTTTGGGCTGATGTACGCGACGGTGTTCGGGTTTTTCTTTGGAGTAGGTAACCCGGCCCGCGTGGCCATTCTGGGCGATTATTTCGGGCGAAACGCGTACGGTTCGCTTCTCGGTACGCAGTTCCTTATCTCATCCTTGGCTGGCATCTTTGCGCCGGTGTATGCGGGGTTAATG
>JASLZO010000058.1:1775-6856 GCA_030754805.1 Dehalococcoidia bacterium | reverse complement strand
TTTGAAGGACCGCGGCAAGTCCGTCGAATCCCACGTCTACGAAGGCGCGCGACACGCATTCTTCAACGACACCTGGGAGGAGAGGTATCACGCGGAAGCGGCGGCGGACGCGTGGACCAAGACGCTCGCCTTCCTGCGCTCACACCTCGCCTGACTGAAATACCGGTTTTGATCGGTTTTCCTCCGACCGAACCACTATTCCATTAGGACGAACCCTACGCTCTCGCGGCATTGGCCCACAGGGTGTAAACGACCTTTAACAGTGGCTACAGGAGCGCCGAGACCCACTCGTTCGGCACGGGATGGCTGGGACATGGTGGGCCCGAAAGCTGCGGCGCAGCGCTCGAGGTCAGCTAACGGTCAGTACGCGCTCGCATCGAGCGCGGGAGCATGCGTCGGGCAATACCACAGGCCCTCCGCCTCGAGGTGGTGTGCCTCACACACCACCTCTCCCGGCGAACCCCCCGAGCAGTCATACGCAGGCCCTTCGTGCCCCTCGGAACCGCCGTACTTGCACTGAGGCGCCTGGGAATCATCGTTTTCAGTCGTCATGGATTCAACCTAACGACACCGGATCAGTGCGGCAAGCTTCTCTCCAGTCACTGGGAGAGAAGCAACGGTTTCGTAAGTCGATTCGACTCGTTGTCCTTGGTCCGACAGTCTTTAGGCGAGGGCCCCCGATTCCTGAAGCGACGCAAGCTGGTCTTGGGTGGCGCCAAGAAGCCCAGCTAGAACCTGCTGGGTGTGTTCCCCGGTCATTGGTGCCGGCATTCTGATGCGACCTGGCGTGCGGCTGAGGCCAACGGTGAATCCGGGGTGCTCCAGGCGGCCGGGAATCGGGTGATCAATCTCGATTACATAGCCGCGCGCCCGCAGATGCGGGTCCAGAAACAGGTCCTCTCCCGAAGCGACGACTCCGGCAGTTACCCCTGCTCGCTGGCACTCGTGCATCACCTGGTTTGGGGTCATCCGCGCGGTCCATTCTCCAATCCGGACGTCCAGTTCATCAAGAGTGGTGTTCCGCCCTTCAAGGTTGGAGAAACGAGGGTCGGACCGCAGGTCTTGCGCCCCCATCAGGTCGCACAGGGCCGTCCATTCCGCGTCGTCGGCGCACGAGATCGCCACCCAACGGTCTTCCCCTCTGCACTGATAGACGCCCTGCGGCGCGACGTTCGGGTCCCGGTTCCCCCAGGGCTCCGGGTTTTCGCCGTTGAGCGTGTATTCGAGAATCGCCGTGCCGACCATCGAGGCAGCGGCGTCGGCCTGAGTGAGCTCAATGTGCTGGCCCTCTCCGGTTTCGTCGCGGTATCTCAACGCAGCAGTGACGCCCAGCGCCAGGTTCGCGGCAGTGACGAAGTCGGTGTAAGCCTGTTTCGTCTTCTCTGTTTGGTCCGCTCCCTCGTGGCCCCACAAGTAGCCCAGTCCGGTGAATGCGGCGATGCAACCACCGTAGGCGAAGTAGTCCGCCGCGGGCCCGGTCGTCCCGAAACCAGGTGCGCTGAGCATGATCAATCCTGGATTGATGGCTCGCAGATCTTCGTAGCCGAGGCCCCATCGGGGGAGGGTCGCGTAGTGGAAGTTCTCCACGACCACGTCACTCTCGGCAACCAGTTTTCTCAGAAGATCCTTGCCCTCCTCCGTGTGGAGGTCAAGGGTGACCGACAGCTTGTTGCGGTTGATCTCGGCGTACATAGTGTTGCTGCGGAGCCAGTTCGCCGGGTCAGGCTCTCGATTGAGCTGCCGGCCCTCCGGGAACTTCGCTGATTCGATCCGAATGACCTCCGCGCCGAAGTCCGCCAGGTAGCGACATCCGAACGGTCCGGCCCATGACTTCGTTAAGTCAAGAACACGGACTCCCGTTAGCGGGAGCGGAGCCTCTTCAGACACTGACAAACCATTGGTGCCCGTGGTTCGGAGTGTCCTGCTAGCGGCAAGGTTCGGTTCTGAAAGGACTTCTGTGGTGTGTTGGCCGACCTCGGGTGCTGGGCGGTCGATGGCCCACGGAGTCACTGAGTAGCGCGCAGGAGCCCCCGCCGCCTTATATGGACCCACTATTGGGTCATCGACTTCGATGAGGAACGACCGCGCGGCGGTCTGTGGGTGTTCAATGAACTGCTTCACGTCGTTGACCGGGCCGGCGGGGATGCGGCGAGCGATCGAGCCCTCGAGGAACTCTTGCACAGTAAACGTCAGGGTGAAGGCCGCGATCCGCTCGTACACGAGCTCGACGTTCTCCGCGCGAGCCGCGTGGTCGTTGAACATCGAATCTACCAAGAGCTCGTCTTGCGACCATTCTGCCATCGCCGACCATTGGTGCGGCAATACGATCGACACGAGCACCCAGCCGTCCTTGCAAGGGAAGTAGTCCGTCGGCCGGCCCGAGCTGAGCTTGCCAACGCGCATGGTGATGTCCTGCCACGAGCCGTAATTGACCAGGTTGAAGTACTCGCTGGCCACGACCTCCTGGACTGAGACGTCGACCTGTTGGCCCTGTCCCGTGTTGCGGCTGTGACGGAGCGCCAACAGCGTCCCGAACGCCGCATGGAGTCCTGCCATCTGGAGCGCCTGGTAGCGAGGTTGAACCACCGGCCGCCCGTCGCGCTCACCTTCCGTGTAAACGAACCCTCCCATGGCGTCGGCCACCAGGTCGTTGCCGCGGAACCCGCTGTACAGGCCAGTCTGCCCGAATGGGGTAACCGAGGTCATAACGAGTCCAGGCCGTTCACGTTCGAGCTGCTCGAACCCGAGGCTCAAGCCGGCAAGGTAACCAGGGTTGAAACTCTCGATCACAGCGTCCGCGCCGCGGACGAGTTGGAGGAACGTTTCCCGGCCCTCTGGTTCGTCCAGGTCGAGGACGGCCGAACGTTTGTTCGTGTTGAAATGGAGGAAGAAGGTGCTCTTGCCCTCCCCGCGGCCGTTTTTGGCGGGGGCCATCGGCGCGAGCCCCCGCGACATGGTCCCGCCTGGAGGTTCGACTAGGACAACATCGGCGCCGAGGTCCGCAAGGTAACGCCCCGCCGGCTGACCGGTCTGCCCGGTCAGGTCAAGGATCCGAATGCCGGCAAGCGGCCCGTGTCGTTGCTCCATCCCGTTAGCCTCCCTGGAAGCTCTGGCAGCAGTGGGCCGTTCCACGCTAGCGCGGTAGGCCCAGCGCACGCTGAGCGATGATGTTCTTCTGGATCTCTCGGCCGCCCCCGGCGAAACGGTTCATTCCAGCGAGGTAGGCGTTCGCAACCGGGTACCCGCGGAGTGGCGCCCTGGGTTCTCCAACCATCAACGCGCCGTATTCGCCAAGAAGGTGCGCCATCTTCTCGAAGACATTGGGAATCATCTCGTCACGGAACAGCTTCGTCAGTGCCGACTCGCGGATAGGAACCTCTCCCTTGCTCTGCAACCACGCGACCTCATAGCAGATCATCCGGCACACCTCGATCTCGACTCGCACGTTCGCAAGCGTGTGCCTGACCATTGCGTCATCAACCAGCAACCGTCCGTTGATTTTCGTGTGGTTGGCAAAATCGATGAAGTCCTCCAAGTCGCGGAGTCGTCTGGCCGGACCGTCGATGCCAGACCGCTCGAAAGAGAGCGTCGTCATGGCGGCGTACCAGCCGCGGTTCTCCTCGCCGATCACGTTTCGCGCGGGCACACGGACATTGTCGAGGAAGATCTCGCTCCACCTGCGGCGCCCGAAAGCGTCGATCAACGGCCGAATAACGAGGCCGGGGCTCTCCATGTCGACAATGAGGTAGGAGATGCCGCGGTGCTTCGGCGCTTCAGGGTCGGTCCGGACGAGGTAGTGTCCCCACTTGACCCACGGGTGATGGCCCTGGCTGTTCCAGATCTTCTGGCCCGTGACCAGCCAGTCATCGCCGTCCCTGACCGCCCGTGTCTGGAGATTGGCGAGGTCGGCGCCGGCGTTGGGTTCACTGAATCCCTGTGACCAGGAGAGGATTTCGCCGCTAGCGATCCTCGGCAGGAAGTACTCTTTCTGCCAATCCTGCCCGTGGATCATCAGCATCGGCGCTTCGAAACCTGGTTCCGAAATCGGCGCCCGCTGATACGCCATCTCTTCGCGGTAGGCTACTTGTGTCTCGTAATCAATCGCCTCTCCGCCATGCTCGACCGGCCACGCCATCGTGTACCAGCCAGTGGCCGAGAGTTTGCGGGCGAACTCCTGCAGCAGGCGCTCATCCTCCTGAACGTCGACGTCGAGGGAATAAACAGTGTTGCCGTGCGAGTCGTACGGGGAGTCCCACTCCCGCTGTACGAACTCGCGGACCTGCCGCCGGAGCTCATCGGTCTTCGGAGAAAACGCAAAGTCCATAACCCTGCCCCTATCTCCCACCCATAACATGGGCGGGGTAGCACACGGAAATCGAGGATATCAATTGGCCGATGAGCACTCGCTCGAATTCTCGTTTTCGCCGAGGGCTCGTGGTGCCGAAGGTGGGAGTCGAACCCACACGAGCGTTAAGCTCACCGGTTTTTGAGACCGACGCGTCTGCCATTCCGCCACTTCGGCACAACATGGAGGGCATGCGGTGGACGGGGATTCGGGTTGTCGCCCTGCCTCGCCAATCGGCAACGAATCGGCGACATTCTCCCAGAAACCGTCTCCGCAAAGCGGATTATAGGCCGCCGATCATCTTGGGAACTCGCTCCGCCGCGTCGAGCTGATCCCTGCGGTTAAGGAGTTCGACGACGCTCTCGGTCGGCTCAATCCCTTTGCCGACTGGGTCTAGAACGATGCGGAGCTTGGGTTCGGTGATCGCGCTGTTCCGGTTAGCCCGTGCCGATCTTCCTGATCGCCTCAAGGACGCGGTCAACCTCATCTTCCGTGTTGAACCACGCGAACGAGAACCGGACACCATCCGGGTTACGAACCGTTCGTAGAACGACCGAATCCTCGTCCCACAGCCGGTCGACGATCACCTGCGGCTCGACTCCCTCCACCGCGAAACTCACGAGGCCGGATGATCCCGCTCGAGCGGTCGGAGAAAGCAACGTTACTCCCGGAGTTTCGACGAGCAGGTCCTTTGCCCTACCCGCAAGCGCCATGGAACGCTCTTCGATTGCCCCGG
>JASLZO010000058.1:0-1765 GCA_030754805.1 Dehalococcoidia bacterium | reverse complement strand
GGCGCCGATCTCCAGTGCGAATTCTGCCGCCTCGATGAACCCCAGAGTCAGAGCTATGCTCGGTGGGTCGCCCCCGAACTTCTCGATGTTCTCGTCGTCGATTCGGTAGTCATGGAACGTCGGATGCAGTTCCGCCATGTTGGCCACGCTTCGAAAGCCAACCTGGTTCAACTCGATCTCCGCTATCCGGTCTCGTCGTACGAAAAGGGCACCGGTCCCGCTCGGCCCCGACAGCCACTTCTGGCCCGGGATCGCGTAGTAGTCGCAGTCCAATGCCCGCATGTCCAGGTCGATATGGCCGGCGGTCTGAGCGCCATCCACCAGCATCTGGACCCCAAGGGGCCGCGTCATCGCTCGGATCTCCTCGACCGGCATTCGGAGACCGCTATGGAATTGGATGTGGCTGAAGAACACAAGACGCGTGTTCTCGTTCAGCGCCGATCGCACCTTCTCGAGGATGCTCCAGTGGTCCTCGTCGGGCGCCAGGGGCAGGCAGCGAACCGTCACTCCGTACTTGCTTTGCAGCAGGTGGCACGGGATCAACACGGACGGATGCTCGATATCGAATGTGATGACCTCGTCGCCCTCCTGCCAGCGCAGCCCGCTCACGACCGTGGTCAGCCCATCGGTCGTCCGCGGAGTCAGAGATATCTCCTCAACGGACGCGTTCAGGAGTCGCGCCGCGACTTCCCGAGCCTGGGGACGCGTTTCCACCGCCTGTTCGTACATCGGCTTGCTCGTCGGCCCACTCTCGGCCTCCGCTCGAAGCCGTTCCTGGATAGCCTCGGTAACGCGGCGTGGAGGCGGCCCTTGCCAGCCGGAGTTCAGGTAGATGGTCCGCTCGAGGGCTGGAAATTCCGATCTGAGTGCTTCGACGTCCATCGCAGCCTCTCTTCTCATGAAACGATTAACTCGCGACAGGCCAATGATGAACTGTCCACGCCGCGGGGGTCAACGTTCCTCGCAGTCTCGCAACATCCGCTTGGAGGATCACCTATTCTCGGGCTCCTTGACGCTCCTTGCACGCGGGAAACCATCCGCTCGTCCTCAGGCACCCGACCGGTGCCGATTCGCGCCCGCGACCTAGGGCCGTGAAGGAGTTCGCGAGCTGACCTGGGTCCCCGCCAGCGCCCAGCGAAGAAGTAGGCATGGCGAACGCGCAGGACAGACCGGAAGGTTGGGGCGTCCATCGGCGACTGGCGCCAGTTCGTCAGCGACCTGGCGATGGGCTACATGGCGAAGTTGGTCGTTGACATCGCCGCCGAAACGTGGAACGTCGTCGACCGCCAGCGCGTGATGGAATGGGTGCTGGCGTCCCGCGGCCAGCTCCAACCCGGCGAGATCGACGGGTTCGTCCCCGCCGATGAACAGGAGGCCCGGCTCTCGGATGAGCGAAACGCATTCGTCGCCCGGATCCCGGAAGTGTTCGCGAAGGCCAGCGGAACGTCCTGACCGGTCCCGAAAACCGGCACGCCCAATCGTGGGCCTTAGACCGCCGAGCCGGTAAGCTGGAGTCATCCCGAACCCGAAGGCTGCCGGCTCGACTGTGCTGCGACTCCTGAACGTCTCCAACTTCGCGACGATTGACCACCTCGAACTCGATCTGGGCGCGGGTTTCACAGTGTTAACCGGCGAAACCGGAGCGGGGAAGTCGATCATCGTCGACGCAGTCGGATTGCTCCTCGGTGGCCGAGCCGACTCCACGGTCGTCCGCGCGGGCGAGGCGCAGACTCGCGTCGATGGCGTGTTCACCGTCTCCGAGGCA
>JASLZO010000057.1 GCA_030754805.1 Dehalococcoidia bacterium | reverse complement strand
TACACGAAAGACAAATCACGGGTAAACATGAACGTGGGTGTGGCGTACAAGGAGGACCTAGACCAGGTGATCGAGGTCCTGAACCGCGTTGGGCTGGAGCTGGCGCGGGACCCGGAGTGGGGGCCGTTGGTGCTGGACCCGATCCAGGTGCTCCGGGTAGACGATTTCGCCGACTCCGCGATCGAAATCAAGGTCCTGGGAGAGACGGTGCCGATCCGCCAATGGGACATAGCCGGTCAGTACCGGCTGCGGGTAAAGAAGGCGTTTGACGAACTCGGGATCGAGATCCCGTTCCCTCACCAAACCCTTTACTGGGGAGAGGGGCAGCCGAACATCATGGAGATGAGGCAAGCGAGGTCGTCCGAAGAAGGGAATGACGGAGGCCCCAACGGCACGACGGGCGGGCCCGGCGGGGCTACAGCCGCGTTAAATCCGGACCCGGAAGGCCCGGACAGCGAGTAGCCGGGACGAACCTGGCAATGAAATCGGTTCTCACTCGTGGTTGGGAAGCCATCCGAATGGGTATCCAACGAGCTGAGCACGTGCTTGTGGCAACGGATTTCGATGGCACCCTGGCGCCCATCGTCGCGCTTCCGAAGATGGCCCGGATGGCCGAATCGGACCGCCAAAATCTGAAGGCGATCGTCGGAAACCCGGAGTTCTCTGTCGCGATCGTGACGGGACGCCGGATGGAGGAAATCCGACGCCTCGTTCCTGTAGACGGGGTGTACTACGCGGCGAACTACGGCATGGAGATAGACGGTCCGAACTCATTTCGATTCCGTGAGCCAACCGGTGAACGCGCCCAGTCGTTGATTGCCTCGCTGGCCTTTGAACTGGACAAGGCGGTCTCCGACATCGGTGGCGCCGTCGTCGAAAACAAGAAACTCAGCATCACTGTTCACCACCGCAACGTGGAGCCGAAGTGGGTGTCGGTGGTGAGTCAACGCGTGAAGGCTCTGACGGATCCCGGCGTTTCAGCGGGAACTATCCGGGTCAGGGAAGGAAATCGAAAAGCGATCGAGGTCGTTCCCACGGACACGAACGATAAGGGCAAAGCGATCGGGCTGATCCTCGATCGGATAAGCGAGGTCCGGGCTCGGCCCTGGCCCATATACCTGGGCGATGACGTGATGGATGAGGGCGGATTCCGGGTGGTGAACGACCATGGCGGGGTGAGCGTACTGGTCGAAAATGAAAACCCGGTGGCGTCGCAGGCGCAGTTCTCCGCGGCATCGACCACGGAAATCTCTCAGATCCTTGGTCGTATCGCCGCCGTGTCGCAAGGCCAACCCTGGAGGTGACCCCGCGCTGGTCGACTGGCTGGAGGCGAACTGGTGGGACGTTCTGGTGGAGGGCATCATCGGCCTTGCGAGCTTCATCGTCCCAGTAGCGGGGCGGCGAATCCTTCTGCGCTGGTGGCTCCGCCAACTCGTTGTCATCAGAAACCAGTTGGCAACGGCTACCCGTTCGACACATTGACCGTGGCGTCGTTTTGGAGAACAGCGGTTCGGACGTCGTATACCTCTAGGGATCGTTAGAGACCGTCACCCCAGGACGAACACCAGAGAGAGCGCACCCACGTACCCGCCCACGACGACGAAAGTCCCGGCCTCCACCAGGGCTGACCGTTGGCCGCGTGGAACTCTCTGGCGCGCACAGAACTGGGCGAGAACAAGGAGCATCAAGGCCGTGGCCGCCGCGCCCGCCGCTACGTGGCTCGAGTCGAGGTCTCCGAAGATCGCTCCCTCAGGAGAGAAGAAGTCGACAAAACCGAAGACCGCCATGTTGAAGGCGTTGGTCCCGAACATCCCCGCAAAGGCGAGCGTGGGCACGCCGATCCGCAGTGCCGTCGCGGCGGCGGTTAACTCCGGAAGCGTCGTGACCAAGGCTATGCCAAGAACACCGACGAATCCCTCCGAGATGCCGGAAAGTTCAGCGATGCTTCGCGCGCTAATCGCAACCACGGGGCCCGAAACAAAGATGAGGGCCGCCGCCGCCCCGAAGACGAGCCAACCCCACCGGAGAGTGTGATCCGCCCAAGATCCTCTTGAGTCGCCACTTTCCGAGGCGAACCGGCCCATCAGCCGAAACCCGACCAGATACCCACCGAGCAACACCAGGGACGGAACGCTGATCGGTCCCAAGAGTTTCGCAGACGAACCAACGGTGACGATGACGGTCGCAATCGCAGTCAAGACAATCGCGAACCAGGCGATGAACATCTCCTGTCTCGACAGCTTTGAAACTAGGTAGCGACCGGCGAATATCGAGGTCAGGATCGCGAGGTTACTCATGTTCAGCATGTTGGCGCCCAGCACATCGCCAGCCGCAAGAGCAGGCGACCCAATCCGTACAGAGGAGATATCGGTGACAAATTCGGGTAGCGATGTCGCTCCCGCGAGAAGAAGGGCGCCCACCCATACGTGGCCCCAGCCCGATTTCTCGGCGATCACGTCCGCCCCTCGTGCGAGAGCAACCGCCGCGATCACGACGACGACGGCGGAGAAGGTGAACAGGCCCGCCGCCGCCATCAGGCCCACGGAGTCACCCACTCAAACCACGGAGGCACCCAGCCCGCCTTCGCATACAATGGTGACTCAATCTACCTAGGAAGTGAGTTCGACGTATGAAGGCACGCGACATCATGACGAGTCCGGCCTACACCATACGAGACCGAAGCACCGTTGGTGAGGCCGCGCGGATCATGGCCGAACGGGGGATCGGTACGCTCCCAGTGGTTGACGACGACAGCAAGATCGTGGGGATCCTGTCGCACACGGATTTTTTCCTGAGCCCGGTACGCTATCCCGGGGCGGGAGGTCATCTTTTCGACCTTCTCGGGACGTATGTCAACCCGGACACTATCGAAGAGGTTTCCAAGTCGGTGGGCGACCGCCCGGTCAAAGAGGCCATGAAGGCACCCGTGGTGACCATCGAGGGTGATGTCGAGGTGACGGAGGTCGCTAAGAAGATGCTTAGGGCTTCGCTCAACCGAATACCGGTCGTGGATAACGGAAGGGTTATCGGAGTCGTCGCCCGCCATGACTTCGTGAAACTCATCGATCGCGACAGGTAACGAAACCGACCGACTCGGACCAGACTGATTCGCTGAAGGGATGCAGATGGCCACGACGCTGGTCCGAGGCAGGCACGTTCTCGTCCGGGCCGAGCTAGACGGCACCAGCCGTCTGCTCTCGAACGGTGCGGTAGCCCACGAAAATGGGGTCGTGACCGACGTCGGAGCGTTCAACGATCTCCGGCGGAGGTACCCGGATGCGCGGGTCATCGGAAACGGACGACAGTTCCTGATCCCTGGGCTGGTCAACGCCCACCACCACGGTCGCGGGGTCACCGGGTTCCAGATGGGACAGCCGGATGGGCCCCTCGAACTGTGGATCCAGAGAGGGATGGGCCGGCGACCGCTGGACCCGAGGCTGATGACCCTGTACACGATCATGCAGATGATCCGTTCCGGAACGACGACGGTGATGTTCAACCAGTCGTCCGGCCCCGCCGACGGAACGATTCCGGAAGCGGCCGCGACTCTCGACGCGTTCGTCGAAGCAGGAATGCGAGTCGCGTTCTCCGTGGCGTTCAGGAACCAGTGCACAGTCGTCTACGGGGATGACGAGACGTTCTTCTCAGGCCTGCCACATGACCTAGCGGACAGCATCCGCCGGATTGTCCGAGCCACCGACCATCCGTTCGACGAGTACCTGGGCCTGACCCGCGGCTTCGCCAAGCAGCACGCAGGGTCGGACTCGGTCCGGATACTGCTCAGTCCTCAGAACTACCAGTGGGCGGACGAGGAGACACTCGGCCGGATCGGTGACGCGGCGCGAACGGAGGGGTTCGGCATCCACACACACCTCGTGGAGACAGCGTACCAGCGCCGGTACGCTGAACGACTCCACGGTGGGCAGACGCCGGCGCATCGGCTGCGCGAGGTTGGGTTCCTGGGACCCGGCGTGTCAATCGCCCATGGAGTGTGGCTGACCAGAGACGACATCGGAATCCTCGCCGACACGAGGACCGCGGTTTCCCACAATCCCAGTTCGAACCTCCGGCTACACAGCGGGATCGCGCCGGTGCTGGACATGCTCGGCGGCGGCATCACGGTCGGCCAGGGGACCGACTCGAACGCGATCAACGACGACGACGATATGTTGCAGGAGATGGGACTGACCCTCCGGCTGCACCGGCCCGTTGGGATCGACAACCCGCCGATCACCGCCCACCAGGTGATACACATGGCGACCCTGGGCGGCGCAGAGCTGACGATGTTCGGAGGAGAGATCGGATCGCTCGAGGTCGGCAGACGGGCCGACATGGCGCTTATCGACTGGGACCGCATTTCATCGCCCGTGCTGGACTCAGAGCTTGACATCCTAGACGTATTGTTGGGACGGGCCCGCGCGAAAGACATCGACACCGTGATCATCGCCGGTGATGCAGTCCTCGAAGACCGGGCCTTCACTCAACTGGACGAGGACGGTATCCGTGAAGAGATTCGGGAGGCACTGAAGGGACCGCTCCCCCCGGAGGTCGCCGAGAGGCGCCGGATCTCCATCGAGATGGCCCCATACATCAGGCGTTTCTACTCCGATTGGGACGTCCCCATCGGCCCGTTCTACCAGTACAACAGTGTTTCTTAGGGAACCTCGGGTGCCACCTCTCGCGCCCGCCTCAGCTCCGGGAGCGCGAACCGGAGCAGGTTCAGAACGATGAATCCTGACCCGGTGAGCAGAGCCAAAGCGGCCCGAGGGCCCCAGAGTTCCGCCATCTGACCGACCAAGAACATGCCCAGTGGGCTGGCACCGATGCCAAGCGCTACGGCGCCCATCGCACGTCCCCGCATCTGTGGCGGGACGGCTTGAAGGGCGATTGCAGGCTGCATCGTTGCGAACCCTGACATGCCAACCCCGGAAATCACGAGCAGGAGTATCGACAACGGATAGAGTGACGAAAACGCGAACACAAATACGGCCGCCAACATCAGGATCGCGCCGAGAGAGTACACGGCTCCCTGGTTCCGCACGGTCCGTGAAGCGATGAACAACGAGCCCACCAACGATCCGAGACCCGCAGCGGCTCCCAACAACCCATAGAGGGTCGAGCCGACTCCGAGTTCGTCTCGCGCGATGACTGGCACCATCTGCATATACGGGAACCCGAAGAAGTTGAGACACACGGTAATCGTGAGGGCGGCCCAGAGGGCACGCGTCGTCCGGATCATGCGGACGGCCTCCACGACTTGCCCGGCGACCGAGGGAGCGCTCGCCGTCCTCGGATTCGCTGGCGTTGGTCGAACCATGATCAGCAGGCCGAAACCCACCACGTAGAGCACCAACATGAGCATGTATACGCCCGAGTAGTCGATTAGGGGGATCAGCGCCCCACCGAGGATTGGGCCGATCATCGCGGCCCCCGTGAGAGCCGCCACGTCCAGTGAGACAGCGTTCACGAGTTCGTCGGGCTGGAAGAGTTCAGCGAAATACGACCTTCTGGCTGCGAAATCCACCGTCCAGGCCGCGCCGGTAACGAAGCTCGCTAGGAAGGCGTGCCAGGGCTGCACTCCGCCGGATGACACGACCAACAGCACCCCAACGACCACGACGAGGTTCGTGATCTGGGTGCCCTGCAAGACGCGTTTCTTGGGGAACCGGTCGGCCACGCTTCCGGCGACAAGACCAAGCAGAAACATCGGCGCCATGCGACTGACGCCGACGTAGGCCACTTGCGCGGGCGAGGATGTGAGTTCCAGGACCAACCACGACAGGACGATGAACTCCATCATCCGGTTCATGTACCAGAGGCAGGAGGCCGCCCACAGGATTCTGAACGATGGATGTCGCAGCGCACGCAACGTTCCAGACCAACGAGGGCCGGGAGCCATTGGAGCGTTGCGTGCCGTCATCAACCGAAGTTTGGGCCGGTGGCGACCGGCCCAAACTTTTCGCTCGGTCTATCCAGGATCAGAGTTCGCGGGAGTTGAGAGGATCGACCGGCTATCGTTCCAGAAACTCCGCGAGTTCCTGATTGAACTGTTCTGGCTTCGCCCCATGCATCATGTGGCCTACTCCCTCCCAGAGCCGGAACTCAAGATCTGTCGGAGCGATGCTCCGGTAGTACTCCAACTCCTCAGGAATCATGTAGCCACCCGCATTGATGTCCGCGACAAGCACGAGCGTCGGGACGGTGATGCGCTTCATGTGGTCTTCGCAAACCCGTGCCCATTCCCGGTTGTCGGACAACAGTCGCGTAACGGCATGCGGTGAGAAGTGGTGGTGCCGGTAAACATCCTCATCGATCTGCTCCGGCGTCAGTCCTCTGCTCTTCCCGTCCGCGCGGATGTCTGACTCCGGCCGGTTCGAGCGGGCCAGAGCTTGCGGGAGGCTTGTTACAAAAGCATTGACCATCTTCCAGTAGACCGGATCCTCGAGGAAGGCCCGAGAGATATCCTCGCCGAAGTCCGACGCCATAATGGTGCCAATATTGCCGCCCCACGAGTGCCCCACGTATGCGGGACGGTTCAACTCGAGCTTCTGGATGAACTCATGCATGTCGGTGACGAAATCCTGGAGGCGGTACCCGGTGACCGGCTTGTCCGATTCGCCGTGGCCGCGGTGATCGGGCGCGACGACGTGGTATCGATCGGCGAGTGATTCCGCAACCCCGGCCCAGGTCTTCCCGAAGCCGGTCCAACCATGGACGAGCAGGACGTCCGGGTTTCCGCGGTCCCCCCACTCCCAGTAATGCATCTTGAGCCCTTGGACCTCAGTGAACCCGTCGCGCGCGCCTGTCGCCATTGTCAGTACCCCCTTGTTATTGGAAGCACGCGCACTGCCGGCGCGTACTGG
>JASLZO010000056.1 GCA_030754805.1 Dehalococcoidia bacterium | reverse complement strand
TCCTCATCGGGTTCACGGTACTGATCAGCTTCAATGCGATCGTGTACGCCGGCTCACTTGCTTCCAAGTCTCTGGAAGAAGGAACGTAACAGCCGGCTTTTCGGATGTGCGATTAGATAATCGTGCCGTTGGTCTTCAGATCAGCGATCTGGTCCCAGGTATATCCGAGTTCGAGTAGCTGCATCTCCGTGTGCTCGCCAAGGGCCGGGGCCGCGGTAGTGGCGACCCCAGGGGTTCGTTCGAGCTTTGCGGGCATCGCAACCACACCGAACGAATCGTCGCCGTCTTCCCGGCGGAGTTGAGCGAGGTAGTCGTTCGCGCGGACCTGAGGGTCAGCCGCGATCTCGTCGACGGTCTGCACGGGTGCCCAGATGCAGTTTTCTCGATCGAATCGGGGACCCCAGTCATCTCGCGTTCGACTGGAAATGCGTTCTGCAATCAGCGAGATGAGGTCCCTGCTGTTGGCAGCGCGGTTCTCCTGAGTTGCGAACCGTGAGTCCGACACCAATGGGTTGAGTTCGAGCGCGCGGCAGAACCCGGGCCAGAACCGCTGGGAATCGAACATGACGAACTGGATCCACCGCCCGTCACCAGTTTCGTAGTAGTTCGAAAGCGGGTTCGGGGTGCCCGTGCGAGAGTGGCGTTGGACCGGTTGCCTGTGGTCGAGCGCTGCGCTGACGTCCATCCCGAGTACCCAGAGGGCGGTGTGGAGGAGGGAGCACTCTATTCGCTGGCCGAGTCCGGACCGCTCTCGCTCGAACAGGCTTATGCCGATGGCAGAGGTGATGGCCAGGGACGTGGCGTGATCGCCCATACCGGGGCGCTGCTGGACCGGAGGTGAGCCTTCTTCGCCGATGGACGCCATGATCCCGGAACGGGCCCAGAAAGCTGCGTAGTCGAATCCAAGCCGGTCGCGTTCCGGCCCGTCGGCGCCATATCCAGTCAGCGCCACGTAAATCAACCGAGAGTTGGTGCCCTGCACGTCCTCGTAGCTGAGGCCATAGCGCTCCTGGCGCTCCGGGACTAGGTTTGTGACGAGGACGTCGACCTCGGCGGCGAGCTTCCGGACGATTTTCTGCGCGTCCGGATCTGCGAGGTTGATACCGAGGCTCTTCTTACCGCGGTTCAGGTGTTCGAAGGATGGATTTAGGTCAGGAGTATCGGCGACGATGCCGGAAGGAGTGACGTCGATACTGCGGACCGGGTCGCCGGTCTGCGGGTGTTCCACCTTCACGACATGAGCGCCGAGGTCGGCGAGCATCGCGCAAGCCGCCGGCGCAGCCACCCAATTGGCGACTTCGAGGACTTTGATTCCTTCAAGTGGACCCGGCATAGGGGGTGTCCTCCTTCAATGCCCTGATGAGGGCGATGCCCGATGGGGGGCGCAGCGGCGAGTGTAGGTCAGCTCCGCGCTACAGAAATAAAGAAGGCCCCGCCGGGCAGGGCCATTTGAGGCCTTGGAGTATTGATCGGACCTACGGCTGCTGGAGGCCTCGGATGTGCCAGATGATGGCCCACCGCTCTTCTGTTGTCAGGAGTTTCTCGAACCGGGGCATGTTGGTGAGCGTCGCCCATGCGGCGGGATTTGCCGCACCTTCCGGAGGATCTATGGTGCCCTCGCCGTTAGTGACCACGGCGAAGAGCGCGCCATCCGATCTGGCAGTAGTGGCCGGCGAGGTGAGGTCTGCGGGGCGCTTGCCTTCGGGGAAGTTGAAGACGAGAAGCGGGGCGCCGTTCCCGTCCCCTTCGATGCCGTGGCACATGGCGCAGTTCCGATCGAACAGCGCTCTCCCGACCTCGCGAGTCCGGGGATTGTCCGCTAATCCGTTCTCCGTGATCGCGATGAGTTCCGCCGCCGACATGGTGTCGTACGGGGGTGGCGCCGCCAGCGTGCTCTCTGGCATGCTGAACCCACGGTACGCGACCGCATCCACGGGCACGTTCATGATGGGGGGTTCCTGTCTTCGGACCGAAGGTGAGTAGTGCATCTCCTGGAAGAAGTCGACCGGGTATGCGCCAACCGAGCACCCACTCAGTGCGACCAGACCGACGACGCCGACGACGAGCGCCCTAGGCCCTCGCAGTGCTGTCGGAATCAGCCGTTCAGTCAGTCGGATGAGCTTCACGCGGTTGTTGTTTCCCCGACCACGTCCGCGGCGCCGCCGTCCTGAAGTGCCTGACGGGCCGCGGGGATACGTTCCTCCTCGACGGTCGCAAGCAAGCCGATGTACCCGAGCGTGATACGAGGGTCGTAGACGGGGCCGGCGCCAGAGAACCTGGGCAGACGGCTCTCGAAGATGACGCCCATGACGGTAAAAATCATCGCAAAGAGCAGCGACATCTCGTACATGATGATCATCATCGCTGGAATCGCGAGGATGGGTTTTCCACCGGTTACCAATGGGAAGGCAGCCTGCGTGCCCGCGGTGAACAGCAACGCCAGCGAGAAACCGGTGAGCCCACCCGCTATAGGAAACACGAAAAGCTTGTTCCGCTTCGGGTGGTCGCCGAACGCGCCCTCGGGATACGGATTCCCGGTCAAGACTTCGTAATCCTCGCCGGTGAACCCCGCGGCCCGGAGACTGCGAGCACCTGCGGCTGCTGAATCGGCGTCGGCGTAGACGCCCAATACATTCTGTCTGGCCATCGAGTTACTCCTACCAGGCCCTTTCTTCTTCGGATTCTCTGATGACGGCGTCCACCTGGGCGTCTCCGATCTGGATCGTCTGCCGGAAGGTCTGACCTTCCTTCTGTTCCCACGCCGGGACTAACGGGAAGAACTTGGCGAACAGGATCAGCAGCATGCCGACCATCCCGAACGAGGCGAGCACGATCGTGCTTTCGACCAGGCTCGGGACGTAGTTGCTCCATAGGAACGTGAGCTGCTGCTTTCGTTCGATCGCGGGGATGATTAAGAAGAACCGTTCAAGCCACATCCCGATGTTCACCAGGATTGACGTCCAGAACATCAGTGCGATGTTCCGTCTGACGCGACGGTTCATCCACAAGGGGATAGGAATCACGTACGACGTGAGCACCATGATGATTGTGATGACGTTGAACGGCCACTGGAACAGGCGGCGTTCCATGACGGCGAGTTCCTGCTCCTCGCGCGTGAAGAACGAGAAGCTGAAGTCGAGGAAGAAGAAGAACAGCCACAACGTCGCGATAACGATCAATAGGCGTCCGACGGCGTCGAAGTGGTCCTCCCAGATGTAGTTCTCCAGACGGAAGATCCAGCGCATGAGGGCCATGAGGGTCAGCACCATCGAGACGCCAGAGTGAACCGCACCGATGACGAAGTACGGCGCGTACACGGTGACGTGCCATGCCGGGACGACGGACACGGCGAAATCCCAGGACACGATGCTGTGGACGGAGACGAAGACGGGCAGGATCAGCGCGGACATCAGGATGCCGAAGATTCCCTGGAGCTGCCACTGGCGCGGGGTCCCTCGCCACCCGAGCGCAACCCAGCCGTAGATCTTCCGACGCCAACCCGTGGCGTGGTCGCGGATGATTGCGAAGTCTGGAATCAGCGCTGTGAAGACGAACAGGATGCTGCCCGTCAGGTACGTTGTGATTGCTACCGGATCCCAAACCAAGGGTGAGCGGATATCCGGCCAGATCCCGCGGAAAAAGTCGTACGGCAGTAGCCAGTAGAGAATCCGCCATGGTCGACCAGCGTGAATGACCGGATGCATCAACGCGGTCACGAGGGAGAAGACGGTCATCACCTCGGCCGCGCGGGTGATGGGGCGTTTCCATTCGGCCTGCGTCAGCCGAAGGATAGAAGAAATCATGGTCCCGGCGTGGCTGACGCCGATCCAGAACACGAAATTGACGATGAAGAAGCCCCAGAAGGCCGGGCGCTGAAGGCCGGTGACCCAGAGGCCCTGCCAAACCAGCACGGTGGTTGCGACGACACCTGCTAGGACCAGCAGGAAGGGCGGAATAAACGCGAGCACATGTCGCCGCTCCAGCGTCATGACGGGCCATAGCAGCTCGTCGTTGATCTGTGGTGCGGTCAGCACCGGGCGGTTGCGCATGCCTCTCCTACCTGTCCATGAATCGATCGATGGTTCGTATTGACATGATCAAAATCAATCTGGCTTTCCGACGACGTGCGCGTTCCCGATGCCAAATGGCCGGACGACGCGCATCATGAGCGCTTCTCGCGTCTCCCAGAGCGACACGATAGGGATGACCCGCGAAGCGAGCAGGATCAGGAAGGGGACGCCAGACAGGAGGCCTACGAAAAACGCGGCATCCCATATGTCTGGCACAGCGAAGGCCGGAACCTCTTCCAGCGCGTGTCCACCGACCTGTTCAACAGACCACGTGTTCGAGTAGATACGAAGCCGATCAAACAACCCTCCGGAGATGATGACGAGTCCGACGATGGTCGGCCCGACGATGCTCCGGCGCACGGGGTTCCACATGATCACGAGAAACGGAATGATGAAGGACAGTCCGATGGCGCCGGCGAACATCAGGAACTGAGGCCGGGCCAGCAAAGCCGATTCGGCAGGATCGCCGAATATCAGCAACGCGATGATGCTTTGCTCGTGGGGGAGCCGCCCGTACCAGAAGAGTATGAAGGCGCTCCACCAGAAGTAGAACCAGAACAATGTCAACACGAGCAGGAGGCGTGAGAAGCCCCAGAACTGCTCCAACTCGAAGTAGCGGCCGAGGCCATGGACCTTTCTGAGGAGGAACATCGAAACGATAAAGAGGCCGAGTCCCATCTGGAGGCCGGAGACAGCATGGAACGCGGGGAAGATCGGGTCTTTCCACCCGGGGACCATGCTGATTGCGAAGTCGGTCGAGAAGGAGAAGTGGGTCATTGCATACATGGCGACGTAGAACGCGCCGAGAATCCCCAGCGCTGACTTGTGCATCCGCCATTGGCGGTCGGTCCCGCTCCAACCTCGAGCCACCCTTCGCGCCCAGCTCTTCGTGGTGCCGTCCGCCGCGTGGTCCCGCACTGCCGCCAGGTCCGGTAGGGCAGATGCGTAGAGGAGCCCGAGCCCCGTAATCGCGAGCGTGGAGACCATGATGATGTCGGGCAGCCACGGGCCGAGCTGCCAGTCCATCCACATCGTGTTGTGAGGCGGCTCCGTGCCGGTGATCGGCGGCGCTCCGGCGAGCAGCGGGATAAAGAATATGACGTGCATCGGGCCGAGAATCAGGAACATCTCGGCGAGACGGCTGGTGGGCTTCCGCCATTGGGCCCTGGCCATACGGAGACCGATGGCGGCCAATGGGATGCCAGCGGTGAGAGAGAAGACGAAGAAGTAACAAACGGCGTAGTAGCGCCAGACGGTGTGATCGTCCGTCCCGCTGGCAAGACGCATTCCGGCGCCGACGAAGGCAAGAGTGAAGAGCGATCCGAAGATGATTAACAGGGTCCGCATGCGAGGCCCGACGCGTCGAGCCTCGTGGATTAGATCCTCGTTGAGCTCCTCAGGCGTCGCGGGCGGAAGCGGAGCCCCGTGGCTGTTTCCATTCGCGCTATGTTCGTTCGATGCCATCTGTGCTTACGTTTCGTTCCTAATGCTTACGCATGGACGGGCTCAGGGGCCGCTTCTTTATCGACCTTCTTGAGGTAACGGATGTTCGGCTCGGTACCGAGGCTCTCCTGCAGCGTGTACTCGCGATCATCGTGGAAGAGCGTGGAGACCTGGGAGTTCGGGTTGTTGAGATTGCCGAACACGAGAGCGTCAGTGGGGCATGCCTGGGCGCATGCCGGCTGGAGGGTATTGATGAACTCCTCGTCGCCAGTGCGCTTGGCCTCGCGAGTCGCGCGGTTGATCCGCTGGACGCAGAAACTGCACTTCTCCATGACGCCGCGGTCGCGGACCGTCACGTCCTCGTTTAGATAGTTGTTGTACGTTTCTGGCCAAACAGGGCGTCGGTAGTTGAAGAACCGGGCGTGGAACGGGCAGTTGTTGGCGCAGTACCGCGTGCCGACGCAGCGGTTGTACACCTGGACGTTGAGGCCCTGGTCGTTGTGGAACGTCGCGTAGACAGGGCAGACGGGCTCGCATGGGGCATTCCCGCAGTGCTGACAGAGCAGCGGGAGGAAGCGCGCCTTTACGTGCGGGTATTCACCCTCCCAGTACCGGTCGACACGGATCCAGGAAATGGCACGACGGTTGTTGAAGTGCTCATCTAGGTTGATTGGGATGTTGTTCTCCGACATGCACGCAATCACGCACGCCTGGCACCCCGTGCAGCGGTCAATGTCGACGGCCATTCCCCATTTGTTCGCCATGTTCGCTCAGGTCCCTTCGTCTTCCGCTTTATTATCCGAGCGTTAGCTGAACGACAGGCGCGTCGTCCAACTGGGCACCGGTGAAGCCGCCCTCCATCCGTGGGACACGGACGCGCCGTCCTGTCCCCGACATCTTCACGCGCGTTGTCGCCCACGCCGAAGAACCGACCCCGTCGACTTCCTGATCGGTCAAGATGCTCAACACGTTCGCGCCGCGGTTCTCAGCGTACCGACCGGACGAAATCTGGCCGCGTCCGAACGGCACCGAAACGATGCCGGGGGGGATCCCCGGATGTATGTAGACCGGCAATTCCACGGTGCCGGCGGGACTTTCGAGTTGCACGACGTCGCCGACCTGCAGCCCCTTGTCATGGGCGACCTTGCTGTTGACCTCCACCCACGTCACCCACGTAACGGAGGTGATGGGGTCAGGGGTCGACTGGCCCCATGGGAGCGCGGCGGTCGAGCCGTCGCCGATCCCCATGGTCGTGAAGGGGACCAAGAGAAACGTGTCGTCGCCGGTCGATCCAAGGTGGCGGGTTGCGGTTTCGTTGGTGCGCGAAGGCAGATTGGCAGCGCCGCTCGTTTCCGTCGAGACCGCCAAGGTGTCCC
>JASLZO010000055.1 GCA_030754805.1 Dehalococcoidia bacterium | reverse complement strand
ATAATCCGCTGCAGGAGAAGCTGGCGCTGAGGGTCATTCCCCGGCTCCGCGAGTTGCTGCGGGAAAAAGTGCCTGCATATATGGTACCGTCGGACTTCGTCCTGCTGTCGAAAATGCCGCTGACACCCGCCGGAAAAGTAGACCGAAGCGCCCTTCCCAAACCCGATGTAGCACGTCGGACCAAATCCGACGCCTACCGCGCCCCCCGCACGGCTGCTGAGCGCAAGCTGGCCGGGATTTGGACGGAGGTTCTGGGTGTCGAAGCGCCCGACATAGGCGCCAATTTCTTTGAATTGGGAGGGCACAGTCTGAAAGCCACCCAGGTCGCCAGCCGGATCCACAGGGTATTCAGTGTGGAGATTCCCCTGCGGGATCTTTTCAAGCTGCCGACCATCGAAGAGCTGGCTGCCCACCTCGAGGGTATCGAGACCGCTACCTACGACGAGATTCCGCTCACCGAACAGGCCGACCACTACCCTCTCGCTCACGCCCAACGACGGCTGTGGGTCCTCTCGCAAATTGAGGAGACCTCGACCGCCTACAATATGCCCGCTTCGCTCCTTCTGATAGGCCCCCTCAATCGCCTGGCTCTCGCGCGCGCGTTCGAGGAAATGGCAGAACGACACGAGTCCCTGCGAACGCGGTTTATCATCGTCGACGACGAACCCAGGCAGACAATCGATGAAGCGCTCGACCTGCGGCCAGAATACTTCGACTTGACCCTGGAAAAAGATCCGGAAGCGCGCGCCCGGGAGATGGCGCGAGAGCACGCGTCCATGCCGTTCGACCTGGGACGCGGACCGCTCGCCCGTATGGCAGTCCTCAAGCTCGCTGACGAGCGCCACGTGCTCCTGTTCAACATGCACCACATCATCGCAGACGACTGGAGCATGGGCGTACTGGTCCGTGAAATCTCGGCCCTGTACGACGCTTTTCGCCGGGAGCCGGATCCGGACCTCGAAGAGCTTCGGATTCAGTACAGAGACTATGCCGTCTGGCAGAACCAGCGTCTCGACGCGGAGACCGACGAACCAGGGCGCTCGTTCTGGCTCTCCCAGTTTCCCGACGCTCCTCCCGTCCTTGATCTGCATACCGACCTGCCGCGCCCCGCGGTCAAGACCTATTGCGGCCGTTGCGTGACCCACACGCTGAACGCCGAGACCACCGACCAGCTTCGCGCCTTCAGTCAGGAGCACGGAGCGAGCATGTTCATGACCCTGGTCGCCAGCGTCAACGTGCTCCTCCACCGCTACTCCGGCCAGGAAGACATCACGATCGGACTCCCGAGTGCTGGGCGCTACCACGCGGACCTGGAAGGCCTTATCGGATTCTTCATCAACACGCTGCCTTTTCGCATGCACGTCGACCCGGAGAGTACCTTCCTGGAGCTGCTCTCCGGGACCTGCGATCGAGTGACGGCGTGCCTCGAGCACCAGATGTATCCGATTGACCGTTTGATCGACGAGCTCCAGCTGCGGCGGGACGTGAGCCGCACCCCGCTCTATGACGTGACGGTCACGCTCCAGAACGTCGACCCCTACCAGCTCTCGCTACCAGGCGTGACCCTTTCGGCATTCATCGAAGAGTACGACATGAGCAAGTTCGATCTCAGTTTCAATTTTCAGGAAACCGAATCTGGACTGCGCCTGGACATCACCTACAACTCGGACCTGTTTGTGCGCCAACGAGTGGAGCGGATGACGCACCATTTCGTGCAAGTGATAAAGAGCGTTCTGCGAGACCCCGGACAACCCGCTGCCGCGCTCGACATCCTCCCGGCAGCGGAGAGAGCGCAGGTATTGGAATGGCGCAATCCGCCGACCACCGAGCCCACGGTGTCGGAGCCGCTCTCGGAGTCACTCATACAATGGTTCGAAAGGCAGGCCCTCCAAACTCCGGACCATATTGCCGTCCAAGGGGCCGCAGCCGATGGGCAGTCGTTCACCTATCGGGAACTGGACGAGCGGGCAAACCAGTTGGCGGGATGCCTCCTCGAGCGGGGCTTACAGACGGGAGACCCAGTCGGGATCTACATGGATCGAACGATCCATGTCGTGGTGTCGATACTCGGAGTTCTGAAGGCGGGAGCCGCTTACGTGCCCCTGGATGACATGTATCCGGACGAACGCGTCGCCTTCATGATCCGGGATGCACAGATCGGGTACCTGGTTGCCCGGGCGGACAAGGCAGACGGCCTGGACCTCGACGCCTCTGTCCAGGTGGTCGATCTCGATCGCGATGCGGCTTCGATCGGGCAATGCTCTCGCGGGAATTCGAAACATGGAGCTGGTCCGGACGATCCTGCCTACATCATTTACACATCGGGGTCCACAGGGCGACCCAAGGGGGTCATCGTCACCCACGCCAACGTGACGCGGCTCCTCCGTTCTACCGAGCGCTGGTTTGGCTTTAACCATTCCGACACGTGGAGCCTTTTCCATTCATATGCGTTCGACTTTTCGGTTTGGGAGATTTGGGGGGCCTTGCTCTACGGGGGACGACTGGTCGTCGTCCCGCAGCAGTTGAGCCGCTCCCCCGCAGACTTCCTCGAGCTCCTGGAACGCGAAAAGGTCACGGTGCTCAACCAGACCCCCTCCGCTTTCCACCAACTGATCTCAGCTGACGCCGAAGCAGAACCGAAGCGGGCACTTGCCCTGCGCTACGTCATCTTCGGCGGAGAGGCGCTAGACTACGAACGCCTGCGCCCGTGGTTCGAACGCCACGCGGATACCAGTCCCTTGCTCGTCAATATGTACGGCATAACGGAGACCACCGTACACGCGACCTATCGACCGATCCGTGTGAGCGACCTCGATCGAAGGGGAAGCCTCATCGGCGAGCCGCTCCCCGATCTTCGCCTCTACATCGTCGACCGGTTCGGAAATCCGTCGCCACTTGGCGTCCCGGGCGAACTATGGGTCGGAGGCGATGGCGTGGCCGGCGGCTACCTCCACCGTCCGCAGCTCACCGCGGAAAAGTTCACGGCCGATCCGTTCCGCGCCGATGGCCAGGGACGAGTGTACCATTCCGGTGACCTCGCACGGTTCCTCGCCGACGGCGATATCGAGTACCTGGGACGCATCGATTCCCAGGTCCAGATCCGCGGCTTTCGCGTCGAGTTGGGCGAGATCGAAGCGCGTCTCGCCACGCATCCTGACGTCAGTGAGGCGGTCGTGGTCGCGGACCAACCGGAATCCGATACCCGGCTCATCGCCTACTGCGTCGCAGCCGGCAAGGAGCGGACGGCTGCAGCCGACCTGCGCCGTTTCCTGGGCGGCAGCCTGCCTGGCTACATGATCCCCTCGCACTTCGTCTTCCTCGAGGCGTTTCCGCTCACCGTCAACGGCAAGCTCGACCACCGAAGCCTCCCAACGCCCGAGGACCACGAGGGACAGACGGAGTGCTACGTCGCGCCTTCGAATGAAACAGAAGAGGCCATCGCCGCCGCCTTGGTCAGGGTGCTCGGCGTCGATAGAGTCAGCCGCAACGTCAATTTTTTCGACCTCGGAGCGCATTCGATGTCGATCGTGCGCGTCCACCGGCACCTGAAACAGGAGCACGGAATGGATCTGTCCATCGTCTCCTTCTACGCCTTCCCCACCGTAGCCTTGTTGGCGGCATACATCGCGGGTGGATCATCCGGGGACACGGTGGCCGCCCGGAACGAGGCCGCCGACAGAGCCGAACTCCGGAGGAGAGCACGGCAGCGACGAAGAGGAGGAGCGTGAACGACGGCGCCATGGATGACGGCAGAGACCGCATCGCCGTCATCGGCATGTCGGGGCGTTTCCCCGGTGCCGGGGACGTGAACGAGTTCTGGAAGCTTCTCGAGGACGGCGTGGAGGCCATCCGCTTCTTCACGCCCGCCGAACTCGAGGAGGCTGGCGTACCCGGGGAACTCGCCCGGGACCCCTCCTATGTCCCGGCCAACGGCTATCTTGACGGAATCGAATTCTTCGATGCCTCCTTCTTTGGCATGACGCCGCGCGAAGCGGAGATTACCGACCCCCAGCACCGCCTTTTCCTCGAATGCTCCTGGCACGCTCTCGAAAACGCAGGACACGTTGCCGAACACTTTGACGGACGAATCGGAGTCTACGCCGGGTGCGGATTGAGCACGTACCTGCTTTTTCACTTGTTCCGCAACCCTCATCTCTCCTCCTCCGTCAACCATCTACAGTTGCTGATGGGCAACAGCACTGATTACCTGCCCAGCCGCGTGTCGTACAAGCTGAACCTGAAGGGCCCGAGCGTAAACGTGAACACCGCGTGTTCCTCCTCGCTCGTCGCCGTGCATATGGCGTGCCAGGCCCTGCTCGATTTTGAATGTGACATCGCGCTGGCCGGAGGCGCCGGGATTCAGCTACCGCAGCAACAGGGATATCTCTACGAGGAGAATTCCATCACTTCCCCTGACGGCCACTGCCGGGCCTTCGACGCCAAGGCCGGAGGGACGGTTAGCGGCAACGGCGTCGGTGTCGTCGTACTGCGCCGGCTTGAAGACTCGCTGGCCAATGGCGACGCCATTCGCGCCGTGATCCTCGGTTCAGCAATCAACAACGACGGCGCCGACAAGGTCGGCTATACTGCGCCGAGTGTCGAAGGACAGGCGAGCGTCATCTCCGAAGCGCTGTCGGTGGCTGGCGTCGACCCCGAAACGATCCATTACATCGAGACGCACGGGACCGGCACAAGAGTGGGAGATCCGATCGAGATCGAGGCGCTGTCCAGGGCGTTCGGCAGGAACGGACGGAAAAGTTTCTGCGCGCTCGGATCGGTCAAGACCAACATCGGGCACCTGGACGAAGCCGCGGGCATCGCCGGCCTCATAAAGGCGATCCTCGCCATAGAGCACGCAACCATCCCTCCGTCTCTCCATTTTGAATCCCCCAACCCGGAGATCGACTTCGAAAACAGCCCGTTCTTCGTGAACGACCGTCTTCGGTCCTGGCCCAGCACAGACGGTCCACGACGTGCCGGAATCAGCTCCTTCGGGATTGGGGGAACGAATGCCCATGTCGTGCTGGAAGAGGCACCGCCCTTCGAAGTGCTGTCCGCAAACCTCCGGTTCCACGTCGTGCCGGTATCCGCCCAGACGGAAGCTGCCCTCGGACAGACGAAAGAGCTTTTGGCCAACCACCTGGAAGCAAACCCGGGACTCTCCCCGGACGCTGTAGCTTACACCTTGCAGACCGGCCGCAAGGCTTTCGCGCATCGAGACTTTGCCTGCGGACGGACGCTGGAGGAAATCGTGCGCGGTCTCCGTTCGCGACAGTCCAGATCCAACTCCCGTTCTCCGGACCGCGGACACGCACTGGCATTCATGTTTCCGGGCCAGGGAGCGCAGTATCCTGGCATGTCAGCCGAACTCTACGAAACGGAACCCTTTTTCCGCAAAGAGCTAGACCGCTGTCTCGATCTGGTTAGACAGCAAGCGTCCACCGAGCCGCTTTCCTTTCTCTCCACCGACGATGCGGCTGCGGCGGAAGAATGTTCCCGGACGGACTCGGCACAGACTGCGTTGTTCTCGGTCGAGTTCGCTTTGGCCAGGTTGTGGATACACTGGGGGCTCGAGCCGGGTTTTCTCATCGGACACAGCCTTGGCGAGTATGTCGCAGCCTGTATATCAGGAGTCTTCTCCCTGGAGGAGGGGGTGCGCATCGTTCTGGAACGCGGCCGGTTGATGCAGTCTATGCCCGCGGGCACCATGCTCGCCCTCCCGCTTCCGGAGCGGGATGTCTCGCCGCATCTTTCGCGGCAACTCGACCTGGCGGCCGTCAACGGACCAGAATCATGTGTCGTTTCGGGACCTGAGGTCGAAATCGATTCCCTCGAAAAACGCTTCTTAGATCAGGGGGTGGCCGGCAGACGGCTCGCAACTTCCCACGCGTTCCATTCCCGCATGATGGAGCCCATGCTCGGTGAATTCGAAGAGGTGATGCGGAGCGTTTCGCTTTCGGCGCCCCAGATACCGATCGTTTCCAACACGACGGGCCGGCTTCTGAGTAGCCAACAGGCGACGGATCCCTCTTACTGGATGGAGCACGCGCGTAAACCCGTGCTTTTCGCCGCAGGTATCGACTTTCTACTTGAGCAAAGCTGCGGAATGTTCCTCGAGGTTGGGCCTTCCAACGTGCTGTCGAAGATCACCGGACGCCTGGCAAACAATGCGACCGTCATCCCTTCTCTGCCGCATCCCCGCGAAGAATCTACCGACCAGGAAACCTTGGCGCGGGCCATCGGCCGACTCTGGACCCAGGGCATAGACTTTGACTGGCAGGCCTCCAGCGAAAAAGAGAAAACGAGGCCACTTGATCTCCCTGCATATCCGTTCGCTCGCGATCGACACTGGGTCGACATACCCGGACGCCAGTCCGCCATTCACGAACCGCCACCGCAGGCAGCCGGGGTGGCACATCTGGACGATTGGTTTTACCAGCCTTCGTGGCGCAGGGATGAAGGATTTCTCGATGATGACTCCGCGCAACCGGCAAGCTGTCTGGTGTTCCACAACGACGATGCGCTGGAGGTCTGTTTGCGCGACGCGCTGGAACAGGCTGGGACCACGGTCTATGCAGCCCGACCCGGCGACCGTTTTCAACAACTAGAGCACGGACGATTCACGATACGGGCTGATGTCCCCGAAGACTACGCGACCCTGGTCGACCAGTGCGACAAGGCGCCCGATCTGGTGCTTCATCTGTGGACATTACCGGGCAACACTGGACCGGATCAGGCGCTGGATCTGGGTTTTTACAGCCTGCTCTACCTCGCCCAGTCGCTGACCCGGAGATTCGTCAATCCGTGCGGCCGATGGTTCGTCTGCAGCCCTCCCTGCTACGAGGTCACAGGAAGAGAGAACCTGGCGCCGGTACATGCGGCGCTCTCTGGCATCACGGCGGTCATTCCCCTC
>JASLZO010000054.1 GCA_030754805.1 Dehalococcoidia bacterium | reverse complement strand
CATCGTGGCGGAGGGGGATGTAGGCCGTTTCTTCACTTCAGTTTTGCGGCTTGGAGCCATTCTGCTCACCCCAATGGTGATCATCGTGGCGTGGGCCTTTGGGTTGATGGTCGAAGCAATCACGTTTGTCTTGCTCTCCCTCCTTTCGATCTTTCGAGATGGCTCGGAACCCGTCACATTCACGCCAATGACGCCCAACTTTTCGAACGTGGAGCGGAGCGGGGCTGGATCGGGGCTGGTCCCATTCTGGGTGCTCCGATTCCTCAGTTGGGCAACCGTGCTCCTGGCCATCTCAGGAGTGGCGTATATCCTCTGGAGATCTTTCTCCCAACGATCTCGTTCACGTGGCGGCGAGGAAGGTGAGCAACGGGAACGCGTGGAAGCCGAAGGGGACTTCGGCGAAGATCTTGCCGAGGCGCTGGCTTCTCTCATGGGCCGCTTCGGTAGGCGCAGGCAACGGGCGGCCCCTCCCGTCTGGGACCCGAACGACCCAAGGGCCGTAGCGCTCGGAGCGTATCAGAGCCTCCTCGTCCTGGCAGCCGATGGTGGAATCAAGAGATTCCCCTGGCAAACCCCCGAGGAGTTCGAGAAGACCCTCAGGATTCGTTACGGGCCCGCAGAGGTTGGGTTGTTGACGCGTGCCTTCACACGTGCTCGCTATGGATTCATCGCTCCGGATGATTCCGAAGCGATGCGAATCCGGGGGGCATGGGGGAGACTGCGTGCTCCAACCGAGGGTGAATCCGGAACTTATAAATAAGTCGCCAGTGCGGCGTGGCGCCTGCGTCTACTCGGGTCGTGCTCGCTCCTCGGTCGGTTGCCTGGAAACCGATGGGCCGTACGGGAGACCGCCGTCCATCACAGCGGAAGCGATTTGCAGCCGCAGAACCTCGTCCGTCCCCATGTACAGGGCGAGGTGTCTGGCGTCCCGGTACATGCGCTCGAGCGGGTGGACCTCCATATAGCCATGGCCGCCGACAATCTGCATCGAACGATCAGCAGCATGCACCGCAGTCTTCGCAGACATGGTTTTCGCCGCGAAAATGTAGGCGGCATCGCCCTCCGAGAAGAAGCGCTCCTCGTCCACCAACCGCCCCGCCGCGTAGGTGAGGGCGCGAGTAGCCTCAACGTTGATGGCAATGTCGGCCATCTGGAGCTGGACGTTCTGGAGATCGGCCAGACGGCCACCGTAGATACGTCGGTCGGCGGCGTAATCGCGCGCGAACGCAAGGCATTCCTCGGCCGAACCGAGGCCCCGTGCCGCGAGGAGCGGCTGGATGGCTGTGATTGAATGGCGAGCGATCCGAGCCCCGTCTCCCTCGTCTCCGACCCGAGCTTCCTGCGTCACATGGCAATCCTGGAAGGCCCAATCGCAATGGGGCATCCCCTTGATTCCCATGCCTTCATCTCGTCTCAGGAAAATGATCCCCGGATGCGGTGTTTCGACGACGAAGCACGACATCTCGTCCTCTGCAGAGGGCGTCGGGGTTTTAGCAAAGACGACGAAGTAGTCCGCGACCGTCGAGCCCGAAACGAAGTCTTTCTCTCCTGACAGGACGTACCCGCCGTCACCGGTGCGCCTCGCTCGAGTGACTAGCGACCCGAGGTCGGAGGAAGCATTGGGCTCCGTCAACGCGAACGCGCCTCGCGATTGGCCGGTAGCGACGCCTTCGATTGCGTCCCGGAAGTGGTCGGATCCAGCGATTCGGAGCGGCCACGTGCTGAGTGCCGTTAGAACCAGGATTTGTGCCGACGTTGCGCAGGCGCGAGCGACCTCTTCGACCGCGATCGCGAGGCCCGCAGTTCCGGCCCCACTCCCTCCCTCGGCCTCGGAGAACGGCAAGGACAGGATGCCTTGGTCCCGGAAGACCTCGAAGATGTCTTCCGGATAGTCGCGCTCCCTATCGACATCGGAAGCACGTGGCGCCACGCGGTCGCGGACGATATCCCGGATGGATTGGCGCAACAGCCGAAGCTCTTCGGATAGCAAATCGTCCATATTGATGTTCGTTGGTGACGACCGGGCGGACTGGAGGATTATTCCTCCATCGCGCGACCGCCGCCGTCAACGCTCAGGGTCACTCCGCTGACGTACCGCGCTGCATCGCTGGCGAGGAAGACCGCCGCTAACCCCATGTCCTCGGGAGTAGCAAGACGACCCGCCGCGAACTGCCGTCCCTGTCTGGCGACCTCCTCGTCGGCATCGTCACCGTATCTGGCTCGCAACCCCTCGGTTTCCGTCAGGCCGGGTGCGATCGCGTTGACTCTTATCGCGGGAGCGAACTCGACCGCGAGGCTTTCCGTCAGGTTGATGATCCCTGCCTTTGTTGCGCCGTAAACGGGCTGAGTGGGAGACGGGCCCATCCCGGCACCCGACGCGAGATTGATGATGGCGCCGCTTCCCGCTTCGAGCATGACTCTCCCCGCGGCGTGGCAGCACAGGTAGGTGGACTTCAAATTATTCCGGACGATCGCCTCGAATCCGCGTTCATTGATGTCCATGAAGTGAGCAGCGAAACCGCCTCCCGCGTTATTGACCATAATGTCGAGTCGCCTGAATTCGTTAATCGTCCGATCGATCAGACGGTGGACCTCCTCGGCAGACCTGGCATCCGTGGGTATCGCGACCGAACGACGACCGATGGCTCGCACCGCGCGAGCGGCGCTATCGAGGTCCTCCTGGTCGCGCCTGCGGTCTGCAAGTGAAACCCCCGCGACGACGACGTCGGCTCCAGCTCGGGCCATCGCGAGGGCGATTCCCTTGCCGATGCCCTGGCTGGACCCGGTAACCACGGCGATTTTTCCGTCGAGACTGAATTCATCCAGAGCGGGCATCAGGTCTCCATTCCTCTCGTGTCTCGGGGTCGGCCCCAGGGTGGGCATTGGGCCAGATCCGGGTTTCGAAATGGTCGGGGTGGCCAGGATTGAACTGGCGACCTCTTGGTCCCAAACCAAGCGCGCTGCCGCTGCGCTACACCCCGTACAGGAGAGTCTAGCAACGCGGTCTAAGGCTCTCAGAGGGGTCGAACGAGTTTCTATCCGCGGTTGCCTGCCGCGCCGCTCGCCGGGTTATGTCCCGTCGTCTCCAACATCCGATCGGTGTTGGCGGAAGAAGTCCTCCAAATCCTGGACGAGGTCCTGAGGATTCGGCATCTCGGCGGATCCCACCGATGTCCCAGATGAGGCTTCCTTGGGTGTCGGCTCAATCTCGTCGAAGTACTGCTCAAGGCGTTGCACGTAGGAGCGCATGGAGGGCTCCTGGGAAACCGCCTGCTCACACCGTTCACGGAATTCCTTGACCTGGCCGTCGAGGTCGCTGAGGTCGACCGCGATACCGAATGCCTTGCGAAGGGTTTCCAGGATGGACTGGATAACCCAAGGGTTCGGAGTGGTCTGTATATAGTGAGGAACGTGTCCCCAGAGGCTCGCGTACGCAATGTTCCTGTCCTGGCACGCCTCGACCACGGCGGACGCGACACCGGTTGGACCCGTGTACGAACTGCCTCGTTGCATGCCCAGGTCTATCATGATCCGCTGAATCTCGGCGGTGCTGCCGGAGCCGTTCACCTGGGGTTTCCTGGTGTGCGGAACCGCGTTCAGCAGCGCACCGCAGGTAACGATCTGCTCGACGCCGCTCTCGACAGCAAGATCTAGAAAGGCGTTCGCGAAGGTCTTCCATCGGAGGCTCGGCTCGGTGCCCATGAATAGGAGAAGCGGCGAGGTGCTGTCGGTCCCCTCCGCGATGAAGAACTGGTTTCGAGGCCACGTCAGGGAACGCATCCCCTCGTCATTGACGTGGACGATGGGACGATACTGAGTGAAGTCGAAAAACTCCTCGGCATCGAAATCCGCCAAGGGTTGGGCGCGCCGGGAACGGACGAGATAGTCGATGGAACCGGTGGCGGAGTCGCCGGCATCGGACCAACCGCCGAACGCAGCGACGAGTGTCTTCACCCCCCTCGCAAGTTCCCGGTGAAGGCGGAGATGGTTCACAGGAGATCCTTTCATGCCGTCATGGGGAAAGCCCCCGATTACACTACTTCATACTGCGGGCACCCGCCCGTCGAAAGGCGAACCTACGTCAACAGATGGAGGTCAGCGGTGGTCGAAGAGATCGTTCTCGCGGAGCCGAGGGGGTTCTGCGCCGGCGTTGTCCGCGCGATCGATGCGGTTGAACAGGCGCTGCGGACCTACGGGCCGCCGATCTACGTCCGACGACAGATCGTTCACAACCCCTTCGTTGTCGCGGACCTGGAGAGCAAGGGCGCAATCTTCGTGGAAGAAGTGGGCGATACCCCGGTCCGGGGGCGAATGATCTTCAGCGCTCACGGGGTGCCGCCCGAGGCTCGGGAAGCGGCGGACGGGCGGAAGATCGAAGTTGTCGACGCCACGTGCCCGCTTGTTACGAAGGTTCACGCTGAGGCGATTCGCTACGCACGAGCCGGGAAGTCGATCGTCTTGGTGGGCCACGAGGGGCACGACGAGGTCGTTGGAACGATGGGAGAGGCTCCGGACAAGATCGCGTTGGTGGGTTCGGTCGAGGAGGCCAATAACGCGAACGTGGGCGAAAATCCGGATGAGGTCGCCGTCATCACACAGACGACACTGAGCGTCGACGATACCGCCGAGATTCTGGAGACCCTGCGTACGCGCTTCCCGCGGATGAAGACGCCAGCACGTTCAGATATCTGCTTCGCGACGCAGAACCGGCAGGATGCAGTGAAAGAACTTGCCGCGAAGGTCGATTTCGTCCTGGTACTGGGCGCCGAGAATAGCTCGAACTCCCAGCGACTCCGAGAGGTCGCGGGAGCAGTTGGCCGCCCCGCGTACCTGATTCCCAGCGTGGGTAGCATTGACGAATCGTGGTTCGTGGGGATCAAGAGGGTCGGGATCACTTCGGGAGCGTCGACTCCGGAATCTCTTGTGGACGAGGTACTCCAGTAATTCAAGGACCGGAACGTCGAACGATTCAGAACGATTCGAACGGTGGACGAGGACGTGCAGTTCGCGTCAGCGCCCATGGAAACGCCAGAGGCCAAACGACCTGGGTAGGGCCGCCAAGACCAACGCCGATCGACACGGCAACATGCTGATCCCCAGATAGATGAAGACCGACGGCAAAGATGACGATTTCCTGGAACGCCTTCGCGGCGAAGTTTCCTCGTGGCATGACGAGCGCATCATCGACGCCGCCACCGAGACCCGGATTCTCTCGCGATACCGGGTAGGGAGAGCACCGCGACAGGACGAAGGTCGGCTCAACCGCCTCGTCCTGATCCTTAGCGTCGCAGGGGGACTGCTGGCGGGTCTCGGCGTCATGTTAACCGTGGCATCCAACTGGACGGAGATGGCACGTCTGACCAAAGTCACCCTTCTCCTGACGACGCTGCTGGCAGTGCAGGGAGGCGGTTTCTGGCTCCGATACCGGAGGGGGATGCCGAGCGTCGCTGCCGGAGTCGTCCTGATGGTTTCACTCATATTTGGCGGGGCAGTGTTCCTGGCGGGCCAGGCATACCATGTCCCCGCGAACGAGCCGTATTTGTACCTACTTTGGGGATTGGGGTCGATCCCGATTGCGTACGCTGCTGGCTCCCGCCCAACGCTGATCCTGTCGACGCTCGTCCTGATCGCGTGGTACGTGTCGCTGTTGGGCCGATGGGATGTCGATTTCATTTCTGGCCCGAGTACGCTCGCACTCTTCGCACTGGGGGCGATGATCCTCTGGGCGGGCGAGACGCAAGGTTCCGCCGAGCGCACCCGGCCGTTCGCGCCCGTCCTCACAACCACCGGCTTGATCGTCTCGATGTTCTTGATCTTTATGCTGGCTCATGTTGAGATCTGGCGTGGGATCGATGACCCGGACGATGCAGCTTCGTTCGGGAACGAACCGACGGCATTCGCGCTCAGCCTTGGAGTCATCGTGGTCAGCGCGGTGACGTTGATAGCAGCTGGCCTGTGGCGACGAAGGGATTCGCGCGTCGTGGTCGCTCAGGCGGTTGGAACGGTCGGCGCCTTCTCATTCATGGCCGTTATGTTCCTGACCACGCCATTCAGCGATGGAGCTTCCTATGCGATCATGTTCAACGGACTTGCCGTGGCGATGATTGTCTGGGCAGTCGTGGTCGGTTTATGGAGCCAACGAGAGGCATTCGTGAACACCGGGCTCGCGTTCGCCGGACTTCTCATCTTAGCCCGTTACCTCGACCTCTCGTTCACGCTGTTCGATCGCTCGCTGGTGTTCATCGGCGGCGGCCTCGTGCTGATTGGCGCGGCCTATGGGCTCGAACGTGCACGAAAACTGCTGCTTGCCCCGGGCTCGACCGAACCACCCGGTGAGGAAGGACATCCGGCGTGAGAGCGTTGACGCGCCCCCGGGTATTGTTCCTTGTCGCAGCGGTCGTTCAGATCGTGATCGTTCTTGGGTTTGTGGGAGCCCGAGAGTCCCTGTTACGACGAGGGCAGGAGATAGTACTCGCCACGGTTCCGGTAGACCCACGGGACCTGTTTCGTGGTGACTTCGTGGTGCTTCGCTATGAGGTCTCCTCCGTAGATTTATGCTTCGGTTCGGCTGGTTCGCGTATCTATGTTCCTCTGATTCGGAACGGGGATGTGCATGCCCAGGCCGACGCGGAACGACGCCCGCCAGCGGAAGATCTGACTGATGTTCGTTCGTGGCACCAAGGTCCGGTGCTCAGAGGCAAGATCGAGTCCGCGAGCTTCAATCCAGACAATCAAAGGAGTTGCCAGGTTTCCTATGGGATCGAGAGCTACTTTGTTCCAGAGGGAACGGGCCGAGAAATCGAGCAGCAACTGGGCGACATTAAGATACGGGTGACTGTGGACGGCGAAGGCCGCGCCGCCATCGTTGGGTTGGTGCATAGCGCTGACCCGGGGGCGTGAACGCGCTGCGCGTCGAGTCCCGGACAAAGAGGAACGCAGGTCCGATGCGATATAACAAAGATCAGGACCTGCGTTCCCCTGGGGGTAGGGGGGGACTGGGAGGGTGTAGTCGGTAATTAGGTGCGGGCAAGCCTCCGAGACTTACGTCGCAGGAACGGTGGCAAGTCGTCGTTGTCCGACTCGCCGAGAGCGGCCCGGAGAATCTCGTCGACCACCAAGTCGTTCTCCATGTCGGGTCCGCTGGTCTGGAAACCGGTGG
>JASLZO010000053.1 GCA_030754805.1 Dehalococcoidia bacterium | reverse complement strand
GATGGACCCGCTCGTCGCCGTGTTCTTCTCGGATGACGACCTGACGTGCGCTCGCAGACACGACCTCGCCATCCACGCGAGCCAGTACGATCTGACCGCTGTCAGCCGCAACGCGTGCTTCCATGCCGGTACCAACGATCGGCACGTCAGGCCGAATGAGCGGCACCGCCTGTCGTTGCATGTTGGACCCCATCAGCGCACGGTTCGCATCGTCGTGCTCGAGGAACGGAATCAGCGAAGTCGACACGCTGAATATCTGCTTTGGCGAGACATCTATGTAATCGACGTCCACCGCTCGAGCCATGTGCGGCTCACCACGACGTCGGACCTCGATCGTCTCCGACGTGATTTCGTCCAGTTCATTGATTCGGGTGCTCGCCTGCGCGATGTCGTACCGCTCTTCTTCGTCGGCCGATAGATACTCCGTCTCAGGCGACAGGAATGGGATGACGTTGACGGATTTGTCCTTCAACCTAGCGATCCGTTTGGCGTTGTCCTCGGACAGAACGGTCCCCGCGTCGACGACCGTTTTGCCTTTTGAATCCGCAACGGAGTCGAGGAGCGTATGCCCGACGAGGCCATCGAGGCTCTTATTGGGCACCGTCTTCACCACCCGGCGATACGGCGTCTCGATGAAGCCGAACCGGTTGATCTTCGCATAGGTCGCCAAAGACCCGAGGAGTCCGATGTTCGGCCCTTCAGGGGTTTCGATCGGGCAAATCCGACCGTAGTGGGAGTTGTGCACGTCACGGACGTCGAAACCTGCTCGTTCGCGAGATAGTCCGCCAGGGCCGAGCGCCGACAGGCGTCGCTTGTGGGTCAACTCGGCGAGTGGGTTGGTCTGGTCCATGAACTGAGAGAGTTGCGAACCGCCAAAGAATTCACGCATGGAAGCCACGATCGGGCGAACGTTCACGAGATTGCCGGCCGTCGCGCCTTCTGGTTGCACCAGCGTCATTCGTTCGCGTGCCACCCGTTCCATGCGAAGCAGGCCGACCCGGAACTGGTTCTGGATCAACTCGCCAACTGCGCGGACCCGGCGGTTTCCGAGATGGTCGATGTCGATCGGCGGAGAGATTCTCCGCTGGACTTTGATCATCTGCCGCACCAGGGAAACGATATCCTTTGGCAACAGAATCCGGGCCTCCTGTGACGTGTCGGTCTGGAGGCTCCGGTTGAGCTTGTACCGCCCGACACGCGCCAGGTCATACCGTCGGGGGTTGAAAAACAGGTTGAAGAGCAGCGTCTTCGCGTTGTCGAGGACGGAGGGCTCGCCGGGCCGGAGGCGCCGGTAGAAATCAACCAGCGCTTCGTCGGAAGTCCGACCTGCGGGTTCCTTGTCGAGCGTCGCCTGGATGTAGCTCGTCTCACCCTCGGGTTCAATATCGGCGAACATTCGAAAAATCTCGTCGTCGTCGTACCCGAGGGCACGAAGGAGAATCGTCACTGGCATCTTCCGCCGGCGGTCGACCTTCACGCTGATCACGTTCTTGTTGGAAATCTCAAACTCGAGCCATGCGCCCCGATTCGGAATCAGCTTCGCGAAACACAGCTCGCGGCCGGATGTCGCGTCGTGCTCCAACGTGAAGTACGCACCCGGAGAACGGACCAGTTGGCTCACTACGACGCGCTCTGCACCGTTGATGATGAACGTCCCGCGGTCGGTCATCACCGGGACATCGCCCATGAAGAGGGGCTGCTCTTTGACTTCGCCCGTCTCCTTAACGACCAGCCGTGCCGTGACGTGGAGTGGGGCCGCGAAGTTAAGGTCCTTTTCGCGGCATGCCTCTTCCGTGTGCTTCGGATCGCCAAAGTGATGATCGATGAACGTCAGCGAGAATCGGCCACTCGCGGGATCGGTCTGCGCATCCCCCGCCAGAACCAGGTCGACGATCTCTCGCATGGTTCGCCCCTTGAGCAGGCTGGCAGGCAGCCCTTCTCGGGTCGCGTCCTGGATCGGCGATACCTCTTCGAGGAGGTCCTTGATCCCTTCTTCCTGGAACGACTTGAATGAGTCGGCCTGTATCTGAATCAGATTGGGCGGTGCGAGTACCTCCGTGATCTTCGAGTAGTTCTTTTTCTCCAGTTTCGGTGCGGCAATTACCACCGTTACTCCCCTCCGTGACCCTGTTAGAGACCAAAAAAAGCCTCCACGGCATAGCTCAACTCTTTGCCGCGAGACCTATGAGACGCTATCAGACGAGTTGTATCCGCCCACGCGCCCCAGAAAAGTACCTTTCTCCTTCGGCGAAGTCAACTGTGATCAAAGGCCAAAGGGGCCCCAACTTGGTCGTTGCGTAAGATTGATTCGGGTAGCCGATGAACTCACCTGAACCGCTGCGCGCGCAAACGGGAATCGCGCCTACACAGACGCGACGGACCGTTTGGGCTTTCGCTATCGCGCTGTGGGTAAGCCTTTTTCTTCTTGCTGGATGCGCTGCAGCGTTGAGCGAGGTGGGTCGCTCATCTCAGGTTCCACCTCTCGAGGACCCACCGACTCCCGCGACAGACGTCGAACTTCCTGGAGCCGGAATAACTGGGTCCACTGCAGTTTCTCGGATTGACACCGTTTCAGCTTCGGCAAGCCTTTCGCCGGAATCAGGCGTCGACGGATCCGGCGCTGTACCTGCCGTTGGGCTAATGGACGTGAACTCCCTACCGGATATCGCGACCGTCGCCGAACGCGTTTCCTCCGCCGTGGTGTCGATAAAAGCAACCTCGCAACGACGAACGTTCTTCGGAGTGTTACCCCGTGAGGGAGAGGGTTCCGGCTTCATCATCGACGGGGCCGGCCATGTCGTGACGAACTCCCACGTCATCGCTTCCGCGACCTCGGTCGCGGTTACGTTGCCGGATGGTCGTGTGTTCCCGGATTCGGTCGTCGTCGGCACCGATCCGACGTCCGATCTCGCGGTCATACGAGTGGTCGGGATAAATCTTCCAACCGTGGAGATCGGCCGGTCCGGAGAGTTGCAAGTCGGCTCTTGGGTCGTTGCCGTCGGGAATGCGGTGGGTTTGGGAACCGAGCCTACGGTCACTGCGGGAATCGTCAGTGCCGTCGGCCGTGAGGTACAAATGACCGAGGGGTGCCCGCCGCTGGCCAACCTGATTCAGACGGACGCAGCGATCAATCCTGGAAATAGCGGCGGCCCCCTGTTCAATCTGGATGGTGAGGTGATCGGTATCAACACCGCCGTACAGCGGACGACGTCGGGCGGAATCGTCGTCGAGGGCGTCGGTTTCGCAATCGCGGTCGATGGCGCGCTGCCTATCATTGATCAGTTGATCGAAAAGGGCTTCGTCGAGAAACCGTGGATCGGCGTCAGCATCTATACCCTCACACCTGGAATCGCAGCTCAATTCCGGTTACGTGCCGAAACAGGCGTCTTCGTAAACAACGTCTACCCTCGCTCTGCGGCCGAACGCGCGGGTCTCCGATTCGGCCAGGTGATCACCCGGATCGACGATCACGCCATTCGGACCGTCC
This sequence comes from Dehalococcoidia bacterium, assembly GCA_030754805.1. Lineage (GTDB taxonomy): Bacteria > Chloroflexota > Dehalococcoidia > UBA6926 > UBA6926 > JASLZO01. The sequence goes on along the minus strand of JASLZO010000053.1, from coordinate 3,960 downwards.
AAGAACTTCTCAACATCGTCGGATCCCACATCGTGGGAGATCAGATAGTGGTCGCCGGGGTGGACCCATCGGGCGATGAGTTCATGCGACGGCTCACTTTGGGACAGAAGGAGCGGACCTGCTCGGCAGTGTGACTACAGCGAATCGATCTCTTCCATCCCGGCGAGGAGGTCCTCAAACCCAGTGGGTACGCCTCCCGGTATCACCGCCACGGTCGAATGAAGCAGTGTGATCAGCTCATCGTCCAGGCCGAACGGAATCCCCAACGCCAGGGACCATGCTGCGGCGTGGGCCAGAGAAGCTGGTACCGCCTGATCGAGGACTGAACCCTCTTTCTGGACGATTAGCACGGGCGTCAGCGCTGGATGGTCCTGGCTGCGGTCTCCGTAGAGCATAAGTTGGATCCCGACGACGTGACCGGTCCCCTTGCTCGCAGTGTCCCGGAGGTGATCTAGCACCCCACGGTCGGGAAGTCCCCTTGGCGCCATCAGCAGGGTGAGGACATCCGCCTCTTTTTTCTCGATGTTTAGGGCCAGCAGATCTTCACCGCCAGCTTGCTTCAGGACCAGGACGTGTTCCTTCGTCTCCACGTCCTCAGAGACCTTGTCCAGCACGTAGTTCACCGGCGATCGATCCCGAGGGTGTCTCGTGCACTGGCCATCGTTCGAGAGGGTACAGGACAAGCAACTGCGCCCTTTGGGGTGGCCCGTATCTATACTCATCCTGATTCTTGAACCCGCACGCCCGACTCTCGAAACCTTGAAGGAGCAGCCACCCGCGATGGTCGCCAATCGCAAGAATCCATACGGTCTCCATTTCGATCCAGCTCAATTCGAGCCCAAATGGCGGGCTCGCTGGGAGACAGACCGGCTCTACGAGGCAGAAGAAGGCGACAGCGCGAGGCCGAAGTGGTACGCGCTTTCCATGTTCCCCTACACCTCGGGCGACCTCCACGTCGGTCACTGGTACGCGGAGGCGCCTGCCGACGCACACGCTCGCTATATGCGGATGCGCGGGTACAACGTGCTGAGGCCCATGGGGTTCGATTCGTTCGGACTCCCCGCAGAGAACGCCGCCATCGAGAGGGACATCCACCCCTACAAATGGACGATGGGCAACATCGACCGCATGCGCAGCCAGCTGAAAACTCTCGGCGCCATCTTCGACTGGCGGCGCGAGGTGATTACCTGCCAGCCTGACTACTACCGGTGGAACCAGTGGTTCTTCTTGAAGTTCTTTGAGAAGGGGCTGGCATATCGATACAGGGCCCCGGTCAACTGGTGCGATAACTGCCGGACCTCGCTCGCCAGGGAACAGGTCCAGGCCGACGGTACCTGTGAGCGGTGCGGGACGGTCGTCTACCAACGCGACCTCGAACAGTGGTTCTTCCGGATCACCGACTACGCGGAGGAACTTCTCGATGAGTCGAAAATCGATTGGCCGGAGAAGATCAACCTCATGCAGCGCAACTGGATCGGGAGGTCCGAGGGCACGGAAATCGCCTTCGGCCTGACGGTTCCCGGTGTCGACGATAAAGAACTCTGTGTATTCACGACGCGACCTGACACCGTGTACGGCGTCACGTTCATGGTGCTGGCGCCGGAACATCCGCTGGTGCCGGCGCTCACCACGCCGGAGAACGTCGATCAGGTGAAGGAATACATCGCCGCGACGCGCCGCCAAACCGAAATCGAGCGCCTGTCCACGGATCAAGAAAAGACGGGGGTTCCCCTGGGCACCTACTGCGTCAATCCGTTGAACGGTGAGAGGGTCGCTCTCTGGATCGCCGACTACGTACTGTATAGCTACGCCACCGGCGTCGTGATGGGTGTGCCCGCCCACGATCAGCGTGACTTCGAGTTCGCGAGGAAGAACGAGATTCCCATTTCCGTCGTGATCGCTCCACCGGACTGGGACGGCACTCCCCTAGAGTCTGCGTGGACACAGCCGGGCTTGATGGTTAACTCCGGACCGTTCGACGGTACACGGAGCGACGAAGGGATCGCCAACGTCACCAGATTTCTGGAGGTGAAGGGGCAAGGCAAGGGGACGGTGACCTACCGGCTCCGCGATTGGCTCATCTCCCGACAGCGCTATTGGGGCACGCCGATCCCGATCATTTACTGTCCGGAATGCGGCACCGTACCGGTTCCTGAAGATCAGTTACCCGTGGTGCTGCCGGAGGATGCGAACTTCCGTCCCACAGGTGAGTCTCCCCTCAAATATCATGAGGGATTCCGCAAGACGACCTGCCCTCAATGTGGCCGCGACGCCGAGCGCGAAACCGACACCATGGACACGTTCGTCGACTCGTCGTGGTACCAGTTCCGCTACGCGAACCTGGACTCGCGTGATGTCGCCGCCTTCGACCCCGAGGCGCTCCAACGATGGTGTCCGATCGACCTCTACACGGGTGGAGCGGAGCACGCCGTAATGCACCTCCTATACGCGAGGTTCTTCACCAAGGCCTTGCGCGACCTCGGCCTTGTCCCGTTTGATGAACCGTTTACCCGCCTGTTCAATCAGGGGACAATCTTGGCGGCTGACCACGAAAAGATGAGCAAGAGTCGGGGAAACGTCATCAACCCTGATGACCAGGTCGCGATGCTCGGTTCAGATGCCGTCCGAGCCTTCCTCATGTTCGTCGGGCCGTGGGATCAGGGTGGGTCCTGGAGTACCACCGGCATCCGCGGAATCTCGCGATGGTTCAACAGGATCTGGGATCTCAGCGAACAACGCCGCGACGCCTATGGTGATTCGGCTCCACCAGATGTTGCAGAGGAACTGAGTCGCGAGACGCATCGAACGGTAAAAAAGGTGGACGAGGACTTCCGTGGACTTCGATTCAACACCGCGATCGCGGCGCTGATGACGTTGACGAATTCTTTGTCTCGCCACGCCGAGAACGACGCAGTTATCGTCCTCAGTCCCGAATGGCGCACATCCTTCGACACGTTGACGGTCCTATTGGCCCCGATCGCCCCGCACCTGGCCGAAGAACTCTGGGAGGCTGGAGGGCACGATTACTCAGTCCACAACCAGAGTTGGCCTTCCTGGGATGACCGTTTCGTGGCGCAACAGGAAGTCACTCTGGTTGTCCAGGTCGACGGGAAACTTCGTGACCGCCTGACGGTCCCGGCCGAGATCGACGAAAGCGCCGCGCGAGAACTGGCGCTGTCCAGCGAGAAGGTCCGGACGGCGCTCGGAGCCTTAGAACCGAAGCGCATCGTCTACGTTCCGGGGCGTCTCGTGAACGTCGTCACTCACTGATTCCTCTCGACGGCAGCGTGTAGTTTCCGCTTCTAGCTCTTCGCCCAGGTCAGCGGTAAAGAACCGGTCGGGGCGCTGCTCCCAGAGGCCGGTTCGATCGTGATGCCGACCCGATTGGATGTGAGCAATCGATTCTGGCGGCCGGAACTCGACCGGGCCCCAACCTCGTTCGTCGGAGGTGAACATTCCGCCATCCCTGCGTTTGCCCTCCAAGACGATCCAGAGTTGCCTGAAGTGGATCGGCGGATGCAGGGATCCGCTTCTTTCGGGCACATCCGCTCGACGCTCATTCAAGCCAGCTACGGATCCTATCTAGAATGTCTGATATGGCATTCATCGACAGTGCTCAGGAACACCTCCGGAATGAGGGACTCGGCGGTTGGCTCGTGTACGACCATCGCCGGTCGAACCCGGTCTTCTTCGAGATCTCGAACGGAGTGACCGGCCTCACCAGGCCAGTGTTCTACTTCGTTCCTCCCTTCGGCGAGCCCAGCCTGCTCACCCATGCCGTTGACGCTGGGAAACTCGACGCCCTTCAGGGTCGGCGAGTCGCGTATTCGTGGAGACAAGAACTCGTCGACGGGGTCCGCGGACTGATCTCTGGAGCGAGTCGGATCGCCATGGAGTACGTCCCCGACGGTGCTCTTCCTCTTTCCTCCCGTGTCGACGCCGGGACTCTCGAGATGGTCC
>JASLZO010000052.1:1689-7508 GCA_030754805.1 Dehalococcoidia bacterium | reverse complement strand
CGGAGGCAGTGGCCGATCTCTTCAGCAGGCATGGCCATGGCGGTGTGGCCGTGGAGGAACTCGACCCGCTCGACATGCGGATTGGGGCCCAGGAACTGCAATTCGGTGGCCGGACGGTGCGCGTGGCGACTTATGTGCCTGCGGACGAGGGAAACGGGGCCCGCGTCGACTCGGCGCGGCGGCAGATTTCGGACGGGCTCGGATACCTGGCGATGATTCGCCCGTTGCGCGGCAGCCTTATCGAGCGCGAGGTGGCGGACGAGGACTGGGAGTCCGCATGGAAAGAGCATTTCCACGTTCACCGGCCAGGTGAGCGCACGGTCGTCGTGCCGACCTGGAGAGATTACGAGCCCGACCCGGAAGATATCGTGATCGCGCTTGATCCCGGAATGGCATTCGGAACCGGGCTTCATCCCACAACCCGACTCTGCGTTCGCCAATTGGAGCAACGAGTGACGAACGGAATCACCGTGTTGGACGTCGGCGCCGGCTCCGGAATCTTGGCGATTGTCGCCGCGAAGCTCGGCGCGAAGTATGTACGCGCAATCGAGATTGACCCGGTTGCCGTCTCCGTCGCGCAAGACAACATGGTGTCGAATCGTGTCGCAAATGGCCGTGTGGAAGTGGAAGAAGGAAGCCTTCCGTTGGCCGGGCAGGACCCGTTCGGTAGGGACCGAGAGGGGTGGCCCGAGGGTGGATTCGACATCGTTGTCGCGAATATCACTGCGGACGTGCTCGCCGAATTGTCGATTCAGCTGTCTCGAGCCGTCGCACCTGGTGGCGTGTTGATCGGATCGGGAATCACCGCGGACCGATTCTCGTTGGCGGTCGATGCGCTGACCGCGGCCGGGATGCGCCTGGTTGATACCGTGTCCGAGGAGGACTGGAGCGCGATCATAGTCGAACCAGCCGCGGCGGCGGCCAACGACGGATGATTGCTCGGGGAGGGTTGCGGGCGGTGTTCCTGGATATGGATGACACGTTGTGCGACACGGAAGGGCTGACCCCACGCCGGCTCGAAGCTGTGCAAGAACTGCTTCATGGGGAGATCGACTCAGCACTGCTGGCTCGGGTGATCAGTGAGGCCGGCGGATGGGACCCCCTGGGAGATAACGAGCGCGGTCGAGTGAACCGACTTCAGAGGATGAAGGACGCCTTGAAGCTAAATGACGACCAACTCGCACGTCTGAGGACTCGATACAACGAGGTCCTTTACGACAACCTCAAATTGATCGACGGAGTCTCAGAGATGTTGGCATGGTTGCGAAAGCGAGTAAAGCTGGGGCTGATTACCAACGGGTCGTCTGAACTTCAGCGGACAAAAATCGCGAGGCTTGGCATCAATGACTCGTTCGATTCGATTACGATTTCCGGCGAAATCGGTTTCCATAAGCCGGACCCAGAACTATTCGATGCGGCGCTCGGGTCATTGGCTATCGAACCGGATACCGCTCTGTACGCTGGTGATAGGCCGGAATTCGATATCAAAGGTGCGCAGACGGTTGGAGTGACGTCCGTGCTCATCCAGAAGAAGTACGATTACCCGCTCCCGGCATCTCCGGTCGCGGAATTCGTGATCGAGGATGTGACCCACGTCCCTCGGTTGATAATCGAGAACGATTGGCTAGCGGTTGCTAAGAATGACGGTGGTGTGAGCGAGTGACGCTATGGCCAACGATCGAAACCGCTCTGATGACAAATCCCCGGATGACGAGGATCCGGGCTCCTCTGGCCGACCGGATGACACGACCGAAGAGGAGCACCACTCGATCGAGGAGGAGATAGAAGAGATCCTTCGCGAGAAGGGTGAGGCTCCCGGTCGAGCTTATCGCCCTCCACCGAGACGGTATCCATCACTGCCACCTATGCCTCCGGTGCTGACGGAAATCGGAAAGGGCTTGCTCCTGCTCGCTCTCGGCACGGTCCTGATGTTCGTCGCGTTCAAAGTCATGGGCCCGGCCGGGTTCCGATTTGGTGCGATGGGCCTCCTGATATTCCTGGCGTTTTATGCAATCCATCCAATCATCATGGAGTTCCTGCGCCGCCGTAGAAGATAGCGGTCAACCAAGCGCGATTGCTTATAGGTAAGGCCTCCCAGACAGGAGGCCTTTTCCTCTTGGTTGGGGAATAAGGTGACTTATCGAGGTAAGCCAAGTCCGCGCTGGGCGATGATGTTCCGCTGGATTTCGGTGGCGCCACCGCCGATGCCGGACCCGTGCATCGCGGAGTACTTGTGCCCGACGTACCCGCCCATCGGCGCGTGTTTATCGCCGAGGCCCAATCGTCCGTATTCCTGCATGATCGATGCGAAGAGAGCAGGGACCTTCTTGCCGAGCATGTCCCCCCATGCCTTTCCCATCGAACCTTCCTTGACGGGAAGTTCGCCCTTGCTCTGCATGAAAGCGACCCGGTAGGAAAGCATCCGTCGCGCTTCCAATTCGAGTCGGAGATCGGCCAGCTTGTGGCGCACGACCGTATCGTCGAGAACGTTGATCCCGTTGAACCTCGTCTGTCGGAGCTGAGTCAGGAATACCTCCAACTCGCCCAGGTATCGGGCCGCGGTCTCGATGCCGGAACGCTCGAACGAGAGCGTGGTCATAGCGGCGTACCAGCCGCGGTTTTCCTCTCCGATCAGGTTTCGGGCCGGAACGCGGACGTTATCGAAAAACACCTCGCTCCACCGTCGTGTCCGGGTCATGTCGATCAGAGGTCGTAACGTGATGCCCTCGGTAAGCTTTCCCTCGTCTCGGAGCTGCATCATGATGTAGCTGATACCCCGGTGCTTCGGCGCCTCCGGGTCGGTCCGGACCAGGACGTGGTACCACTCCCCGTAGTGAGCACCAGAAGTCCATATCTTCTGGCCGTTGATGACATAGTCGTCGCCGTCTCGGACGGCACGTGTCTGGAGGGAAGCCAGGTCCGAACCGGCGTTCGGCTCGGAAAACCCCTGAGCGAAATCGACGTCCGCATTGGCCAGTTTCGGGAGGAACTCTTCCTTCTGCCAGTCGGTGCCGTGAATCATCAGCACCGGGGCAACAAGGCCACCTCCGAGCGACACAGGTGCTCCTTCATAGGCCATCCCCTCGCGGAATGCCAGCTGGGCGGTGATCGATGCGTCCCTGCCGCCATGTTCGGCCGGCCAGTGCATCGTGTACCAACCCCTGGCCACGAGTTTCTTCGCGAACTCCCGTTGGGCCGCCAATGCTTCATCGTCAGCATGGAAGGGGGAGAGCAGTCCTATCTCGTCCCAGTTCTTGGTCTTGTAGAAAGGGTGCCACTCCTGGCGCACGAACTCGCGTGCTTCGTCCTGAAGCGTCTGATCTTCTACAGCGAGCTGAAAGTCCATCTTGGATACCCCCAATTCTTCTACGCTTTACGTGCGCCATTATGGCGAGAGGTAAGTTCGCCCGCAAACTGGCCCGGTCTCAGGCCGGTGGGTAAACTGAGTCACCACGGCGCGTTCGTCTAGTGGCCAAGGACATCGCCCTCTCAAGGCGAAGATCACGGGTTCAAATCCCGTACGCGCTACCAGTCAATCTGACCGTCATCCCGTTCAACGGGGTGGCGGTTCATTTTCCGAAAAGAGTGAGCGAATTCCCTGATCATTCCTGGGTGCTCTTGACGGAATGGCCGCCGAATTCCTGTCGAAGCGCCGCAAGCATCCGGTCCGAGAATGACTCCTCCTGTCGCGATCGAAATCTCCTGAACAGTGAGGTCGTGATCACGTCGGCCGGAACACCCAGATCGATGGCTTCCTGTACCGTCCAACGACCCTCGCCGGAGTCGTCAACAAATCCGCGGATGGAAGACAGGTCCGAGTCTTCGGCGAGCGCGTCGACCGCGAGGTCGAGCAGCCAGGACCGGACGACGCTGCCGTGTTGCCAGATCTCGCCGATCCCTTTGAGATCGAGGCCGAACTCCTTTTTGGCTTTCAGCAACTCGAAGCCTTCCGCGAAGGCCTGCATCAACCCGTACTCGATTCCGTTGTGGACCATCTTCACGAAGTGCCCCGCGCCGGACGGCCCCACCAGCCCGAACCCGGTCATCGGGCCGGGAGCAAGGGTGGCGAAGATTGACTCGACCCTCGAGTACACATCCGAGTTACCGCCGACCATCAGGCTGTACCCCTCGGTCAGGCCCCAGATTCCCCCGCTCGTACCGGCGTCGAGCATATGGATCCCACGATCCCCAAGCGCAGTGGCACGGCGGACCGTTTCGCGATAGTTCGAGTTTCCGCCATCGATCACCACATCGCCTTTGTTCAGAACGTCGGCGAGCGAAAAGATGGTCACCTCGGTCGGGTCTCCCGACGGGACCATGACCCACACGGCGCGGGGTGGTTCGAGCTTGTGGACCAGATCGGCCAGAGACTCTGAAGGTCCCGCGCCTCTCTTAGCCGCTTCCGCGACCGCCTCCTCTCGCGGATCGAAGACGAGGACCTGATGGCCGCCTTTCAGCAGGCGCTCCGTCATGTTTCCGCCCATCCGTCCGAGACCGACCATGCCGAGCTGCATGCGAGTGAACCTTCCAAGTGCTTCGCGAGAGGCGGCCCGCCGGCGTTCTCCCGTCTTGCGGAACGAGGCCACCAAGGTTACCGCTTCGAACCACTAGCCCTTTGTGGCAGGCTTCACCTCTACACGAGGGTCGTATTGGCTTTGCTAAACTGAAGAACAGGGGATCGGCCTCGAACGAGGGCCGAAGTGTGGGCTCACAGGCGTCCGGAAAAGCCGCTCCGAGAGATCAGAAAACCAGGCTTGCCGTGGTTTCTGCTGTGCGCCGCAGAAGGAAGGGACCCGTATGGAACACCATTTCCGACCTGGCGAGGAAAGCATATTCGACCACCTCCGTGACCATCCCCCCGCGTGGATCCGCGACGGAGCGACGGAGGCCGGCTGGCGCGAAGGGATCTTGGCCGCCGAAGAACAGGCTGTGGTTGCACTGGGGGAATCGTTCCATTCGTGCCCGTACGCCGAACCGGTCGCGGGACTCACACCACAGGCGGTTTGGGAACTCGCGATCGTCAGTGCGGCCGGACGGCTCGGGCTCCAGATCTTCGACGACGAATTGGATCTAGATGATGACCACGATCATGACGACTAGTCGGACCGATCTTCTCGGCGGGCTTCCAACCAGGCATTGATGGATTGCTGAAGGACCTCCAGATCCGAGCGACCCAGCTTCCCAGCCGATTGCAACGCTTCCGTCAGTAGGTTCCGCGAACGAGCCTCCTGGAGGGTGGACCCGGCGTCGAGGCTGCCTTGGAGCTTGAACCACATCTCGATGTCTTCGTCCGTCGCATCCGAGATTTCTCGCTCGATCATTCGAAGGAAATGCGTGCGGATGTACTGGGTCACCCTTTGCTCTGAGCCGTCAGGCGATTGGAGGTAAAGGACGGAGCCTTCCTGCCGGATGAACCTGCTCTTGGGCATCGATTCGGTGGCGGGACGCCCGGCGCCCGAGCTGGTCGGATCGCTAGCATCATCTGTAGCGGATTGAGACCCCTGTGTCCCGCCCGGCGTATACCTCGGAGCGGGAGGAAGCGCTCCGCCCTCGCCTGGCGGTGTCGTTGGAAGACTCGGACCGGAGGCATCGTTGCTTGCTTCGATCTCAGGAAGCACCGATGGAGCGGTCATCGTCTGTGGAAGCGTGGGTGCAACGGGCAACGGGACGGCCGCATCGCCCAGGTTGTCTTCATCCATGACCTGCGGGAGATTGAAGATACGGAGTTCGCGCGTGACCATGTCGGTGGCGGACTCAGTTCGGAGGATCTCCGTCGCTCGCTCACCAGTGTTCTTCTCCTGATTGCGGAGGTCGAAAAA
>JASLZO010000052.1:0-1679 GCA_030754805.1 Dehalococcoidia bacterium | reverse complement strand
ACCTGTTCGTCGGTCGCCTCTTCCGGGGTTGCGCCTGCGAGCCGGAAAAAGTGCATCCGGTCGATCCCGGCGAGCCGCAACTCATCACCGTCTTTGGACCGTACGAAAACTATTCCTGATTCGTCGGTGCGGACTCGCTCACTATTGGCCATTTCCAGTGGTCCCCGGGGGGTGAACCCCTAACTCGATTCGTTGGCCAGCGGCCCCCACTTGTGCAGCCAGTATTCGAGCGCGTCCGTCAGCGCCAGCCAGGATGCGAAGATGATGTTGGTGGAGCTACCAACAGTTCGCCAGACGTTGTCACCGTCGGTCGACTCGATTAGGACGAGGACAGCTGCTCCTGTCGCGCCCTCCTCGTTCAGGATGCGGACCTTGTAGTCGGTCAAGCGGACGACGTCGATATCGGTGTAGTGCTCATGGAGAGCTTTTCGTAAGGCCGCATCGAGCGCGTTGACCGGTCCGTTCCCTCCGGCGGCGGTGTGATAACGCGCCTCTCCCACACGAACCTTGACCATCGCCTCTGACAGCAAGTCGTCATCGTTCTGACCATCCGTTTCCAACTGGGGGGGCGGAGCACGGCGGAGGTTTTCCACGATCACCATGAAATCTTCGAGTTCGAAGGCTGGCACGTATCCCGGTATGCTGCGCCGCACGAGCATCTCGAACGAAGCCTCCGCGCTTTCGTACTGGAATCCCGAGGCCTCCGCGTTCTTGACCTGCTCGAGGATTTGACGCGCGACTTCCGGCGGCATGTCCAGACCCGCGTCGCGGCTCGCGGCGATGACGTTGCTACGGCCCGACAATTCGGAGACCAGGACGCGTCGCCCGTTCCCAACGACCGACGGTTCCATGTGCTCGTAACTGCGCTCGACCTTGGCCACGGCTGCAGCATGGAGCCCACCCTTATGGGTGAAGGCCCGGGTGCCGACGTACGGCTGCGAGGCGTTCGGCGACATATTGACCAGTTCGGCAATATTGGCGGAGACCGTTGTCAAACGAGCCAGCTGCTCGTCGGTCACGACTTTGATGCCCATCTTGGCCTGCAGGCCCGCGATGATGGAGCAGAGGTTCGCGTTTCCACACCGCTCGCCGTATCCGTTGATCGTGCCCTGAACCTGAACGACACCATGTTCGATGGCCATCAGTGAGTTTGCCACCGCGAGGTCGCTGTCGTTGTGGACGTGGATCCCCAGCGGTGTGGCGACGACGGCGCGTACTCGATCGATCACCTCTGCAAGACGGTTCGGCAGAACGCCGCCATTCGTATCGCACAGGTGGATGACCGCGGCACCCGCTTCTGCGGCGGATTGAAGGCTCTGGAGCGCGTACTCCTCATTGGCATCAAACCCGTCGAAGAAATGCTCGGCGTCGTAATGCACTTCACGGCCGGCGGCCAGAAGATGGGCAACCGTGTCAGCGATCATCGACAAGTTTTCTTCGAGCGTCGTTTCGAGGATGTCCGTAACGTGAAGTTCCCATGACTTGCCGACCACGGTGACGATTGGGGCCCCCGTATCGATCAGTGCCTTGACCTGCTGGTCATCCGTCACCCGAACATTCGCGCGTCGAGTGGATCCAAACGCGGCGATCCGAGTATGTTTGAGATTAAGGGACCGAACGCGGCGGAAATATTCTTCGTCTTTCGGATTCGAAAACGGCCATCCACCTTCGACGATGTG
>JASLZO010000051.1 GCA_030754805.1 Dehalococcoidia bacterium | reverse complement strand
GACGTTGCTGGAGCCGCAGTTCTGGATCGACCAGCTAGAGGAAGCCGACGTCTACGAGAAGGCGTACTCAGAATTGCTGCCTGCGGTGGTGGCCGTTGCGTCCGAAGACCAAACGAACGGGGCTGAGTTCGACTTCACGCGGTTCAACTCCGACATCGTGCGGGTCGCACGCGAGGTGGTCCCACCGGAGTGGGTCCAGGCTCGGGTGGAGGACGCGCTTCTCTCGATCCCACCCTACCTGCTGGGCGAGGCAAACTCGTTCAGCTTCACGATACAGTTCCGGGACCGAATCGTGGCTGCTGCGGAGGCGTTGAAGCGCGAAACGAAGAACGAAACGGTCTACACACCTCTCTACGATGAGGGGGTTGACTGGGCCGCCGAAAAGGCGGTGGTTGGTGCGTCTGATTTCGAGGTTCCGATCGGGGTGACGAGCGAAGAGGCCAGAGGGTATCTCCGGCGCGTCGTACCCCTCGAATGGCTCCAAGCAAGTATCGATGACACCGTCGATTCGGTGCTGCCGTACCTCGTGGGGGACGCTGATGGATTCGAGATAACAATCGCTCTCGGTCAGGGGGTGGACTCGCTTGCCGAGGTGCTCCGAGAGGTACTCGGGAAGGCAGATACTCATGAACTGATCATCGATGAGGTGGTGATGCCGACGGTGTCACAGAACCTCAACGGCGGAATCGACGTCGTTTCCGGCGTCGATTTGTCGTCCGAACAGGTGCTGGACGCGGTCCGCGAGACGTTGACGCCCGATTGGGTCGCCAAGATACAGGTGGAGATCATCGATGGAATCGCGGGCTATCTGACGGACCGCGCGGACACCCTGGAGTTCATGATCGAACTGGGTGACCGCAAGGACCAGGTGCTGGAGTTTCTCCTGCCCCGGATGGAGGAAGAACTGGCGTCCCAGTTCGACTCGCTGCCGGACTGCACGGTCCAGCACGCGATTGATGCCGCGGTGTCGGGTAACCAGATCCCCAAATGTCGTCCACCGGGGATGACATACGACAGATTCGTCTCCGAGTCCGGGCTCGACCCGGTCGGATCTCTGACGGATGCGATCTCACCGTTGATCCCGGAAGAGTTTCGGTTCGGGGAGTCGCAGCTCCGAGAAGTCATCGGGCCCGAGTCGAGCGAGACGCTGGACGAAGTCCGGGAATGGGCTCGCGACGGGCTGAAGTTCACCCACGAGGACATCCTCGACACCCTCCATCCTGAGGACATAGACCAGGTGAACAACGCGCGGGCGAACGTGAAAGATGGCTACACCCTGACGGAGCAGGACCTTGAGAACGCCCTCGACGCCGTGGGCATCGATATTTCTATCGTCGACACGGTGCGGGATTCCATCGCCCTGGCCCGAAGCTTCGCGCCGCTTGCATGGATCGAGGTCGCTTTTTTCCTGCTAATCGTCGGCACGCTTGGTGGCCGTAACTGGGGAAGCCGACTCGGTTGGGCATTCGTGACCCTGGCGCTAGGCGCCGGATTGCTCTTGGGTCTCGCAGACCCCGTGTATGTTGAGGTGAGTTCGGCCAGCTGGGACCCGGCGCTGGAGGACGCGATCGACCCGGGCGATTCCGAAGTCGTGCGAGTGGCGGGCGACCTGGGGTTCGGTTTCGGCAGAGCGATTGCGGATGAATTCACGTCCGGGTTGGCGCGCACCGGAATAATCCTGTTGATCATCTCGGGCGCAGGGCTCGGAGGCTCGGTTGTATTGCAGGTGACGGATGGGAGGTCGCGACGCCGCCGCTCGACGGACCCGTCGCTGGCGAACCGGACTATCGAGGACGCCTAGCTCCGCGTAGTTCCGGCCGGGGCATTTCTTCGTTGCGGCAAAGACCGTGACTCCGCCACCGCAAATTGACGCTAGTCGCTCATGTGTGCTACTTTCCTGCGAACATCGGTTCGATATGAACCTGTAGCAAGCGGCGAGGCGCCGCAGCGCGGATAGGAAAGCAGAGGTGGCACCGGCCATGGCAACCCTAAGACCCCGTCAGCAAGAGATGCTCCGGTTCATCGAGCATTTCATGGACGAGCGGGGGTTCCCCCCAACCGTGCGCGATATCCAGTACGGCTGCGACATCTCCTCCACCAGCGTGGTGGACTACAACCTGAGGGCCCTCACGAGGGCTGGCCTGCTAAAGAGATCGCGGGAGGTATCGCGTGGGATCGAATTGGTTGGCCGAAGGCCGCGAACGACGCGTGTGCCGCTCCTGGGATCAATCGCCGCGGGCCAACCGCTGCCGGTGTTCCCCGCGGACCCGGCGACACTGGGAGACGAAGACCACGTCGAGATGGACGCGGAACTCGCCAAGAACAAGGATCGACTCTATGCCCTGCAGGTCAAGGGCGATTCGATGATCGACGCGCTCATTCGCGATGGTGACGTCGTGATCCTCCAGGCCCAGGACCAAGCAGAGACGGGCGAGATGGTAGCTGCCTGGCTAATTGATACCGAGGAGACGACCCTGAAGCGCTTCTACGCGGAGGGACCGCGGGTCCGACTGCAGCCAGAGAATACCGCGATGGGCCCGATCTACGCGGACGCACGGAACGTCCAAATCAAGGGCCGGGTGATCGGAGTCCTGCGCCGATACGAGTAGTTCTGAACGAGATACGGGAACCTCGGCCACGCCTCTGGTAGGCACAGCCGTTCTCGTTCTGCCGATGGGCGCAAGAAGCGTGCGTAATCTGGTAACTATGATTCCGGTGGAAAGCGACTCCCCATGATCCGTCTCAGATAGGCCGCGGAATGACACCGCCGGAATTCCTCCGTCCCGATGGACTACTGCATAGCCCGGCGTACTCGCACGTCGTCGTCGCTGGAGACACGGTCTATGTCGCGGGACAGGTCGGGGTCGACGAGAACAACGAACCGGTGAGTCGAGAGTTCGGGCCGCAGGCCGAGCGGGCTTTCGAAAACCTGGGTATGGCGCTGCAGGCCGGTGGCGTCGACTTCGAGAATGTCGTGAAGGTCACGCTGTTCCTGCGGAACGCGACGGACGTGGCCGAACTACAGAAGATCATGCCGCGCTACTTCCCCGAAGAACGGGCTCCGACGAATTCGCTGCTCATCGTGCATGCCCTCGCCCGACCGTATCTGCTGTTCGAGGTAGAAGCAATCGCCGTCAGGGGCTGAGGATCTCTTCCGTGGCGAGCGATCCGGCGGAATCGAACCAACGATAGCTGCTGCTCATCGCGGCGGTATTCATCGCGTGACTTTAACGGCGAACATCACCGCCGGGAAGCTGATCAGGGTCCGGGGGGGCGAGGCACTGCCGGTGGCGATCATCGTCGTCCCGGACGGCCGCTCTCCAGGCTCCGCGCGAACTCGCCCAGATGCACAAGATTGGTGCCAACCTGAATCCCGCGCCCGCCCGTCGTTTCGTCGCGTGAGTCACGATCGCTTATGGTCCATCAACTTCATGGGAGGTACCTGAAATCGATCGCGGTCGGGATAAGTAACTGCAGTTCCTATAGAGAATGCGCCGCTACAGTCAGTTCAAGGGGAGGTTCTCCCGGCCCAACGGAACCGGGTTAATCCCACCGTGCCAAACTTGACCGATGCTCACCGGTCCGAAACAACCCCTCAGCTATACCATCGCCAATGGCTTCATGCGCATGGTTTTCCGCTCCCTCTCCTTCCACAAAGTCGAGGGCGCCGAGAACGTCCCCTCCTCGGGCGCGCTCCTCGTCGTCTCGAACCATATCCACGCCCTCGACCCACCACTCATCAACGCCAGCATCCCCCGAAGACAGGTCCTGTTCCTGGCCAAACGAGAACTCGTCGAACGGCCTTCCCGCTGGCAGCGATGGTGCATCCTCCACTACGGCCTGATCCCCCTCAACCGCGCCCGCCTCGACCGTCGCGCCATGGCGAAAGCGATCGAGCTACTCGAGTCCGGAGGCACCGTCGGCCTGTTTCCTGAGGGCACCAGGAGCCGGACGGGAGTCCTCCAACAGCCCCTCGCCGGAGCCGCATACCTCGCACTCGCCTCCGAAGGCACCCAGGTCCTACCGGTTGCCGTCCACGGCATCGCAGGCCTCAAGCTCGGTCTCCGTGCTCTCGTCAAACGGCCCCGAGTAACCATCCGCATCGGCAAGCCGTTCGCCCTCCTCCAGGCGGAATCGGCCAAGGACCGTGAGACGCTGCGTCAGGCAGGCATCACGATGATGCAGCGCATAGCCGAGCTGCTCCCGCCGGAAGCCCGCGGCATCTACGCGGACGACCCGCCCCCGTCGTAGCCCAACCCCAACCCGTAGAATCAACCTACGAACGACCTGAGAGGCAACAACTTCCTATGACCACCTTGCTAGAACGACTCACCGAAGACCAGAAGACCGCGATGCGCGCCCGAGACCAGCAACGGCTGGAGGCGATCCGCATGGTGCGAAGCGCCCTCCTGAACGCCGAGAAGGCAAAGGGGAAGGACCTCGACGACACCGAATCTTCAGAAGTGATTGCACGCGAAGTCCGTCAACGGCGCGAGGCCATCGAAGAAGCACAGAAAGCCAACCGCCCCGAAATAGCCGAACACGAGGAAGTCGGGCTGGCCGTCGTCATGGCTTACCTCCCCGAACAACTCTCCCGAGACCAGATCCTCGAAGAAGCGAAGAAGGCCATCGCAGAACTCGGTGCAAAGGGCCCAGGAGACCGAGGCCGCGTCATGGGAAAGCTGATGCCAGCGGTCCGAGGCAAAATCGACGGCAAAGAAGTCTCCTCAGTGGTCGAGGAACTTCTCTCCCAGTAGTCCACTCTCGGGCCAATGTGGTCTCGATCTCGGCCAGGGGGTCCCACAGAGCGGGCGCGCTCCTTCCGTTCGCCTTGAGCCAGTCGAAGGGTGGGCAGTAAATCGACCGCACGAACCGCCCCGCCCCTACTCCCCGGACGAAGCCTGTCGTTCCCGCCCCGCATCCGTATGCAGATGGCACGCCACCGTCCGGCCCGTCCCCCCATCGCCGCCATCGATCTCAACCGGCACCGGGTCCGCCACGTCGCACAGACCATCCATGAACGCCGGACACCGGGGGTGGAAACGGCAACCCGTCGGGACCTGCGCCGGGCTGGGCGGCTCCCCGGGCAGAACGTCACGCTCTTGCAACCGGTTAGCCGGGTCCGGTTCCGGTACCGCCGCCAGCAAACCTTGCGTGTACGGGTGCAACGGATCTGCAATCAACTCCTTCGTCGGCCCCTCTTCGACGATCCGCCCCAGGTACATGACAGCGGTCCTCGGCGCGAAGTGCCGAGCTGTCGCGATGTCATGCGTGATATACAGATACGCGATTCTGTGCCGTTCTTGGAGTTCATTCAACAGAGTCAGGATCTCGGCCCGACTCGAGGCGTCGATCATCGACACCGGCTCGTCCGCCAGGATGTACTCCGGCGTCAGTACCAGCGCCCGCGCGATCCCGACCCGTTGGCGCTGACCCCCAGACAGCATGTGCGGGTACCGGTCGAGAAAGTCCCCCGCGGGCCGCATCCGAACCTCGTCCAGCGCCCACTCGACACGCTCCCGGCGCTCGTTCCCCCGCCCGATCTTGTGGATGATCAGCGGCTCCTCGACGATCTGCCGGATCGTCATGTACGAGTCCAGGCTCGTGAACGGGTCCTGAAACACCCCCTGTGCCCGCTTCCGGAACGGCTTCAGCCGCCCATCCGACAGGGCCGTGATGTCCTCCCCATCGAAATACACCCGCCCGCCGGTGGGCTCCAGCAGACGCAGCGACACGCGTCCGAGCGTCGTCTTCCCCGACCCCGATTCGCCCACCAACGCCAGCGCCTCCCCCTGGTTCAGGCTCACATCAACGCCGTCCAGCGCTCGCACAATCGTCGTCCGGAACAGCTTCTCTCGAGCGCGGAAGTGCACCTCCGCCCCTTCGAGCCTCAACAGCGGTGTCTCTCGCTCCGCGGTACTCATACGCGAGGCGCCCTCGAACTCCCGTCAAGCAGCCAGCACCGCGCGGTCGCCTCCCCCTCAGCCGCCTGAAAAGTCGGCGGGGCCTGCTCCTGACACCGATCGAACGCGAACGGACACCGGGGATGGAACCGACAGCCGATCGGCGGATCGGTCAGATCTGGAGGCACGCCGGGAATGAATTGCAGCGGGTCGTCTGAACGTAGCCGTGGGATCGCCGCCAGCAACCGCTGCGTATACGGGTGTGTCGGCCGGCGCAGGACGTCCTCCGAGGGACCGATCTCCACGATCTCCCCCGCATACATCACCGCGATCGAATCCGCCAGGTCGCTCGCCAGTGCTATGTCGTGCGTGATGAACAGCGAGGCCAGACCCAGGTCCCGCTTCAAACGCTTGAACAGGTTCATGATCTGCGCCTGAACCCCCACGTCGAGCGCCGACGTCGGTTCGTCCAGAATCACTAGGCTCGGTTCCAAGATCAGGGCCGTCGCGATGACGGCCCGTTGCTTCATCCCTCCGCTCAGCTCGTGCGGGTAACGATCGAACGTCTCCGGCGGGAGCTTCACTAGGCCCATGTATTCGCGCGCGACCTCGTATGCCTCATGCTTCGGCCGTTCCTTTCGAGCCGTCAGCGGCTCCGCCACCTGGTGGCCCACCTTGAACACCGGGTTCATCGACTCCGTCGCGCCCTGGAAGACCATCGAGATCTGGCGCCACCGCACCCGTTCTCGGAAGTCCCCCTCGGTCAACTCCATAATCGACTCGCCCGCCAGGGCGACCGAGCCGTCGTGGACCGCCACGTTCCGCGGGAGCAGGTGCAGCAGCGCAAGGGCGAGGCTCGTCTTCCCCGAACCCGACTCGCCCACGATCGCCATCGTCTCGCCCGCCCCGATCTCGAACGACACCCCGTCCACCGCCCGAACGTCCCCGTGTTCACCTGCGTAATACAGCCGGAGATCCTCGACCTGCAGCAGTGGCCCGTCGCTGGAACCACGCGCGGTCACGTCGCCCTCCCGCGCAGCCGTGGGTTCAGCACCGGTTCCAGCGCCAGCGCCAGCAGGACGAACGCCATCGCCGTGATCACGATCAGGATCCCCGGTGGCAATATCCACCACCAGTACCCCACGTAGATCGCGCCGGTGCGGAACCCTTGCTCGAGGATCTGGCCCCAAGTCGGCAACGAAGGATCGCCGAGGCCCAGAAAGCTCAGCCCCGCCTCCGCCAGGATCGCCGCCGGGGTGAAGAAAATCATTTGCGCGACGATGAACGGCGCCATCTGGAAGAACACATGCCGAAACATGATGCGCCACCGTGACGCCCCCAGCCCGCGCGTCGCCTCCACCAACTGCCCCGAGCGTATTTGTAACACCATCGACCGCAAGATGATCGTCAGGCCGGGCCACCCGAACAGCACCAGGATGCCCATCACCAACCACAGCTTCTGGCCCAAGATGAAGATCAGGAAGATCAGGATGGGCAGCAACGGGATGTTCGTCAGGATGTCAGAGAATCGCTGGATCGCCGTGTCCGTCTTCCCCCCCGTGAAACCGCTCAAGATGCCGAAGAACGTCCCGATCGCCGTCGCACCAATGCTCGTGAGAATGCCGATCAGCATCGCCA
>JASLZO010000050.1:5884-7561 GCA_030754805.1 Dehalococcoidia bacterium | reverse complement strand
GGCGGACACGATCACGACGTGGCCAACATCTGCGGGGTCGTGTCGAAGGACAAGGATGTCACGCAATGGTCCGAGCCGTTTGTCGTCAAGAAGAATGACGCGCGCCTCACTACCATGATCGCCAGCCTGGTGCGCCTGGGCACGGCGGGGAAAACGGCCCTTCGGGCGATCCAGCACGGCACCGGACTCACCCCTGGCGAAGCTCTCGATTCACTGGGCGTCTCGTATGGGAGCATTTCCCCCGAGTTAGATGCCCTTGCCGAGTTCTTAGGAACCCTCGATCTGGTGAGCTTGCCCTCGACACTGGATTCGGCAACGAGCCGTGACGGCGAGGCAGTGTTCGAGCGATCCGGCTGTGCCGAGTGTCATGGAGCGCCGCTCTATACGGACCTGCTGTTACACGACGTTGGGACCGGAGATCCCGCGCTTGAAAAGAACTCTCACGGGAGAGGCACCATGTTCGACACGCCGAGCCTCCGCGGAATCAACTTGACGGCGCCATACTTCCATGACGGAAGTGCGCCCAACCTACGTGCGGTATTCGATGAAACGGCGTCTTCCGGTCTGGCCCATGCTGTGGGCGGCCAGCTGAACGACGAAGACATGGATCTTCTGATCGCTTTCGTACGATCGCTGTGAACCAAGAAAATGGCCCAGGGGTATATTCTGATTCGACCTCCTGATCGCGTCATTAACGCCCGCAATCCGCGGTCATCTCTCATTCTCGGCGGCTTGCTGACCATCGTTGCTCTTCTTGCTGCTGCTTGTCCTCCACCAACGCCCACTCCGACTCCAACGCCGGAACCGACCACTACAACAACGCCCACTCCGACTCCAACGCCGGAGCCAACCGATACGGCAACCCCCGATCCGGCGCTCACAATGACTCCAGAGCCCCAAGGGTCGACGGCACCCGACCCCGACGCGTCGCTCACTCATGGTTCGAGAGACTGCGGCACATGTCATAGCGCCGACGCAGAATCGCCTATCTGAGGGTTCGCCTGACGCGAACCGGGGGCAGTGGTGATGCTGCGGGACAACCGGTGCACCGACGGAATGCGTCAACACTGGAGTGTCAGGTTCCCGCAAGAAGAAACGGGATGTGGACGCAACCGAGCAGCCGATATGCCCGCAGCCGGTCGCGTACGCGTGTTACGTCCCTGTCACGCAGGGGTGGCCGACCGTACCCAGAGAAGGATTGAGTGTCTCCTCGATGAATCGAAGTCAGATCCATGCTCGACTTCATCGTGGGCTTCGAGAGGAAGGAACGTAGAACTGGGGGCTTAGTAGAGGGCTGTCAAGTCGAGAGGGTCGATTCGTCTCAACGCGCATGCCATTTCACCTGGAATCCGTCCACCTGATCGACGCGCCGGGCCAACCGATTGGGAACCGCCTCGGCAACGAGTCTTGGAGGTACCATTTCGAGGCTGAAGGGACGAACATGTCGACGGTTTGGAGGATGAACGATGGCGTACGAAAACATCATCTACGAGAAGCAGCGGGGCGGGGTCCTTATCACGCTGAACCGGCCGGAGGCGTTGAACTCGTTGAACACGGCCATTCACCGGGATATGGTGGCCTGTTTCAATGAGATCAACACAAATGATGAGATCCGCGCGGCAATTCTTACAGCAAGAGGTCGCTTTTTCTGTGCCGGCCGCGACATCAAGGAGTTCG
>JASLZO010000050.1:0-5874 GCA_030754805.1 Dehalococcoidia bacterium | reverse complement strand
GATCCGTGCGGTGGTCCTGACCGGCGCGGGACGGGCGTTTTCGGCGGGGGCGAACATGGGAGGCGGCCGCAATACCGTGACCACGTGGCCGTACGGAGTGCCCGACGGGCAGTCGGTCGCGCAGTATATAGACCAGTGGCGCACCGGGGATCGAAACGGGATCAACGACCAGCTTTACCGGTGGGAGTTCCCGAAGCCGATCATCTCCGCGATCAACGGCTGGTGCCTGGGCGCGGCGTCGTGGCTGGCGTTGACCTGCCACATGTCGATCATGTCGGAGTCGGCGGTGATCGGTCAGCCGGAGGTCCGGCACATTTCGAACACCAACTTTATCTGGGTCCTGCTGGCCGGCTACAAGAACGCGCTCCGCTACTCGTTGACCGGCGACCACATCGATGCACAGGAGGCGCATCGGATCGGATTGGTGAACAAGGTAGTTCCCGCCGGCGACCTCTTGGACGAGTGTTTCCAGATCGTTGAACGAATCGCGCTCGTTTCACCGGAGACGGTGAAGATTAACCTAGCGGTGGCAACGATGGGTCTAGAGATGATGGGTCTCCACAACGCGTGGAATCTGAACGCAGAGCTGGCGGCACTGGCGCATACGTCCCAGCGGGAGGAGTACAAGCGGCACCTCGACGAAGCGGGACAACAGGGAGGCCTGCGATCGTACATCCAGACGCGGGACGCGCCGTTCCAGCCCGAGCCGTTCGGCCCGCGTTCCCAACAGGCGTAGATGGCAACCGAGGAACAGATCGAGGCGATCCTCGACACGCTTGAGCTAATTCGCACTGTCAAACGTGCGGCACCCGATTGCGGTTCGGTAATCGGGAGTGTCCCAGGTGCGGAAACGACATCGAGGACCTGTTGAGGGTATGGGCGACCGCTTTGATCAATCGTCTGGGCGTCTAGGCGGAGGAGCCCGAGCTAGGAAAGCGGGGCGTCAGGCGGGTTCAAACCCGAGGGAGATGTCCAAAGCCAAGGATGAATGCGTCAAAGCGCCGACCGAGATCAGGTCGACGCCAGTCTCGGCGACCGCCTTCACCCGGTCGAGGGTCACTCCGCCGGAGGCTTCGATTATGATTCCGTCGCCAACCGCGTGGACAGCATCCGCCATTTCCTGCGTGGACATGTTGTCGAAGAGCAGCGCATCAGCCCCTGCGTTCGCCGCCTCGACGGCCTCTTCAACAGTTGCGACTTCGACTTGAACCCGCGTGCCATGGGGCGCGTTCGTTTTCGCGCCCTGGATCGCCTGCGTAACTCCGCCACCAAGCGCCTCGAGCGTGGCGATATGGTTGTCTTTGATTAGGATGCCGTCGCTCAGGTTGAACCGGTGGTTGAAGCCGCCGGCAACACGGACGGCGTATTTCTCCATCACGCGAAGACCCGGTGTGGTCTTGCGCGTATCGATAATCTTCGCTTTGGCGCCGGCGATCTCCTGAACGAATAGCGCCGTCATCGTGGCAATGCCACTTAGGTGTTGAAGGAAGTTCAACGCGACCCGCTCCGCGGCGAGGATGGCGGGCGCCCGGCCTTCGATCCTCAGGAGGTCCGTCCCCGGCTCCACCCAGACACCGTCGGTGTTCAGGACCTCAACGAAGAGTGTGCCGTCCACCCGCGTGAAGACAGCCGCCGCGATCTCGATACCGGCAATCACGCCGCGCTGTTTCGCCCTGGCAACCGCCGAGCCGGTGACGTTCGGAGGGAGGATGCTCTGCGTGGTCAAGTCGCCCCACGTGAGGTCTTCCTCGATCGCTCGCTCTATGATCCGGTCGATCTCGAGGGTCAGCGGTTTCATACAGTACTCAGGTGCAGGAGCAACTCGGGGTCGTTTCTACGGGCCGCCGACTGGGACAAGGGTGATCGCTTCGGTTGGCTCCGACTCCGTGTACCCATAGCCTGGTAATGTGCCGGTCAGTGACCAGGGGCTGGTGCGTGCTATGTCCACCTCCATCAGGCTCCCGACTCTATCGGCTTCACCCGGGTCTTCGAAGTGCACCAATTTGTTCGTCCTCGTGCGTCCTTCCCAGCGCCCGCGGACCTTTCGCTCCACCAGCACTTCGACGCGGTTTCCGAGGAGCGGCATATTGACTTCGGTGGCAATCCGTTCCTGTAGGGACTCGACGATGTTCTTCCGCTCCAGCTTGACGCCGGGTGGCACATCGTCTGCAATCTTTCGGTCGGCGATCGTGCCAGAACGCGTGGAATAGGCGGCTATGTGAACGGTGTCGAAGCGAACCCGTTCGAGCACGCCGACCGTCCGTTGGAACTCTTCCTCTGTCTCGCCACAGAACCCGACGATCACGTCGGTCGCTAAGGCGACGCCCGGGACGTACGTACGCGCCCGCTCGATCAGGTCAAAGTACTCAGTGATGGCGTAAGGACGGCGCATCCGTTCGAGGACGCCGTCGTCTCCGGATTGGAACGGCACGTTCAAATGTTCAACCACCTTCGGAAGGTCAGCGACGGCCCGCAGGATCCGGTCCGACATATCGCGTGGGTGGGAGGTTAGGAACCGTATGCGTTCGATCCCTTGAACGTCGTTCACCGCGGATAGGAGGTCGGCGAGATCGAAGTCGCCGGGCAGATCATGCCCGTACTTATCGACGATCTGTCCCAGCAGCGTGACCTCGACAACGCCTCGATCAACAAGCTCTTCCGTTTCTCCGACGATCTCGTTTAGAGGGCGACTGCTCTCTCTGCCACGGCGATACGGAACGATGCAGTAGGTGCAGAACTCGTCGCAGCCCTGAATCACCGGGATGAACGTGCTGACTTGCGGCCGGGACGCGACGAGCAACATTTGGTCCACATCACACGCGAGGCCCTGCCGGTCCGCCGCAAACTCCACCAACGCCGTGATCTCCTGCGGCCGGATGAAGAAGTCGACGTGCGAGAACCGGTCCTTCAAATGTTCCACTTGCGGTCCGACCATACAGCCCGTCAAGGCAATGGTCACGTCATTCGTCGCCCCCTTGAGTCCCTTGAGGGAATCAAGGCGGGCGACGACTTTGTCCTCGGCGCCCTGCCGAACGACGCAGCTATTCAAGATCACGATATCCGCGTCTTCAGCCGTCGCCACGCGGTCGTAGCCGAGTTGTTCGAGAGCCGACCCAAGCCGCTGCGAGTCCGCGACGTTCATCTGGCAGCCAATGGTCCAGATGTAATAATTCGACATTCTGATGGGCCTCTGAACCTATGGGCGACTGATGAGATGGCGGAGGGAATGGGATTCGAACCCATGTGACCCTTTAACAGGTCAAACCGCTTAGCAGGCGGCCGCACTAGACCAGGCTATGCGATCCCTCCGCGTCCGCAGGAGCGCTCCCAAACGGTCGCCCACATGATACACAGCAGTCTCTTGGCACCACGACATTTGATGGCAGGTATCCCCCCGTGAGCGAAAGACCCAACGATCGGCAGCGAGGCGACGACCTGGGAATCTCTAGGAGGTCGTTCCTAGGTTTGCGTTGGGCACGACCCCGAACCGATCAGGACGAACATGGCGAGACTGAGTCGACCACGCCGCCGCTGGCCCAGAGCGATTCAGACCTTCCCCGAGAAGTCCATCTCGGCACGATCGACCGTCTCTGGTTGCGTGCGATCGGGACTATCCAAGCAGCGTTTCCAGGTCGATTGTCCGTCTGCTCCGTCCGAGTGCCGGAGGGCCTGCTGGTGATCTGGGTGGGCGGTGTCCACAGGACGACTGTTTCGTCGCACGGCGTCCGCGAGGCCGTTCCGAGGATACGATGGCGGCGACCGCTCGACGTTTTGCCCATCGAATTGGGCGAGCGCGGGTCAGTCATCGCGCATTCGGGAAACCCATTCAAGCGCGAAACGCGCGACGAAACAAGCGGCGTTTGTTGTTGAACGAGAAGGTTGATCCATGATGAAGCGATCGCTGCTAATCGGCCTGCCCTCCACCATCCTGATTCTCACCTCTGCCATGAGCGGAGTGGGATGGTATTACACCGGCGAACTAGAAAAGGGAGCGTTCATAGTCGAGCATGCCCTAGAGGAGTTTTCAATCATCGTTTCGGCGGCGGGGAACGGAACGGTCACGCTAAGGCTTCCGGAAGGGACCGATCCTGAGGATTCACCGGGGACGATGGGGATCGCATGGACCGCCGGTTCGTCCATGGTTGGCCCGATCATCTCGACCGACGGGCAAGAGACTGTCCGAACCCTGGTGGGCGTCACCTCTCCAGAGATCGGAGAGATGATCCGTTTCGACAAATTCGTGTTCGCCGAAGATCCGAAGATTGCCCACGGAATCGAATTCGCGGAGGTGTCGTTCCCGGCTCCTCTCGGCAGCCTGGGAGCATGGTACGTCGACGGCGAAGCGAACACGTGGGCGATCTTCGTCCATGGGATGGGCTCCACACGAAGGGAGGCGCTGCGGATGCTGCCAGTCGTAGTCCAAGCAGGGCTCCCAGCGCTAATCCTCGACTACCGGAACGACGTGGGCGCCCCCGCAGACCCCTCGACGTACTACCAGTACGGTCTGACCGAATGGGAGGACCTGGAAGGGGCGGTGCGGTACGCGATCAATGGCGGCGCCGACGACGTTCTGCTGGTGGGCTACAGCATGGGTGGAGCAATCGCCATCAATTTCCTACTGCAATCGGACCTGGCCCACGAAGTTTCCGCCCTGGTGCTTGACTCGCCGATGTTGGACTTCAGCGCCACCGTTGACCTCGGGGCAAGGAACCGCGGAATCCCGAGATCCGTAACGGCTTTCGCCAAAGTGATCGCCGGTTGGCGTCTAGACGTTGACTGGTCCGCCCTGGATTACCTGAACCGTGCCGACGATATCGACGTCCCGATCCTGCTGTTCCACAGTGAGACCGACGGGCGCGTACCCGTATCAACCAGCGACGAACTCGCGGAGGTCCGTCCCGATATCGTGACCTATGAGCGTTACGAAACGGGCGCGCACGTCGGCGGCTGGAACCTGGACCGGAGGAGATACGAACAAGCGGTTCGGCGCTTCGTATCAGGAGTCACGAACCAGGCGGGGTCGGGCTAAGTACCGGCAAGCTTCGTCGACGTCCCCCGGCCACCCGCCTGAACGCGCGTCTCGGGTCGATCGCCAGTAAGGCCGCGTACTTCCGGACATCTTCCATGTGCTGCTCGTCCCGCGTGCGCCGCCAGGCGTTGTAGCTGTCGAGCATCAGATTGGTGACCCGTTCGACATCAACCCCGTGGATGTAGGTCGTGGCAACCTCATTCAACGCAGCAACGTACACATCGAAGTGGTTCGACAGCTTGTTCAGCAGATGGTCTTGTCCGGTCCACTGTGCGAGTTCGTGCCCGGCCGCCTGGGAGTAGTGGCTCCGGCCGAGTTTCTGGTAAAAGGACGGATCGAACCGTGGGGTTCCAGAGTTCCAGCGTGTTCGCCGGTCTCGTCGACGGGTCAGCGTCGCGGGAAAGACGCCGAGCAAGAACATTGTGCTGTCGCCGATGCCGCGGTTCGCCTCGAACAGGTTCTGCGGGTCTCGTGGCACGCCCTCGGCCTCGCTCAGCATCCTCTCGAGAATCTGGGCGAAGTGTGCCGCCAGGTCTGGGATAGGGAAGATGTCTCGCACACGAAGATGCCGGGCCATGAGGTCTCCGAGGTACGAGATCGCCTCGATGCTGGTACTCCTACGCTCCACATATAGAGCCTTCAGCAGGAAGAGGTCGAAAAGGCTATTGAGTTCTATGCGGCGGATCTCTCCGATATCCGCATAGAAGAGATCGAGCAGCGATTCGACGCGCTTCCGAAAATCCTCGTCCGCCACGTTTTGGCCCTCATTGGTGGCGGCGAGTTCCTTGAGTTCCTGAACCGATGTGGTGAGGGTGTCCATGGTCCGGAATAGTCGGGCGCCCAAG
>JASLZO010000004.1:10624-17308 GCA_030754805.1 Dehalococcoidia bacterium | reverse complement strand
ATGATCTCGCTGGGCGCCGATTTTTTGATTCATTCGGTCCATCGATACCGGCAGGAATATCACCGCGGCGTCGCTCCGCGGATCGCACTGCGCCTCGGGATGGGAGGAGTGCTCGGCGCCCTGACCCTGGCCATGGTTACCGATTCCATGGCGTTCTTGGCCAATATCTCGGCGTCGATCGAGACGGTGATCGAGTTTGGGATTGGTGCGGCGCTCGCGATCTTCGCGGCCTTCGTGATCCTGGGATTGGCGATTCCGGTTGGCCTGATGCGCTTGGACGGTTGGAAGGTAGCGAGATCGGGATCTGTTCTCGAAGACGCGGCAGAGATCACGTCGGACGGGTCCCCGACATCGGGCTCGGAACCGACGTCGAGACTCGCTGATCGTGTTGTTCGCCTGGCCCGCTGGCGACGGCTGGTCCTGCCCTCAACGGCGATCATTACCCTGGGCGCCGCGTATTTCGCGTTCCAACTGGAGACAACGTTCGACGTCGAGGACTTCTTCGCGGGCGGGTCCGACTTCGCGGTGAGCTTGGACAAGGTGGAAGTCCACGTGGGCGAGGCCGGAGGTGAGGCGGCGATTATCTATATCGAAGGAGACCTCGCGGACCCGGGGGCATTGGCGGCGATCGACGAGTTCTATCGGGGACTGGCGGGCGATCCGCATGTGGCGAAGAACGACGAAGGCGAGCCCGCGTTCAACGCCCGCCCGATCTTTTCCGTGTTGGAGCAGACGATTCGTTCGGACTACGCCCGCGAGCAGATCGAAGCGGCGAGCGGAGTTTCGATTGCAGCGAGCGGCGACGGGCTCAACGAGTTCGCTTTTTCGGGGCGCGGGTACCGGTGGCCGGCGTCGAGGGACCAACTAGAAGCAATCTACGACTACGTCTCCTTGAATGGGGTTCCGTTGAGCGCGACCCAGAACGTATATGACGCGGCAGAGGTTGGTCAGACGCTCTACCGCGACCCGACGGGGACCCGAGACGACGCGACGAGTCTCATCCTGGGGATTCCCGGTACGCGGAGCCAGACGGCGGTCGTCAGGTCCCGGGAGACCCTTGGCGATGCCATCGACGAACTCGAACACCATCCTTCGATCTCGCTCGCGGGACTCACGGGCTCGCCATACACACGACAGGCGGGGCTGGACGCGACGACCGACGGTTTACAGAAGGCGTTCCTGATCGCGGTCATCGCCTGCCTGATCACCGCCGTGGTCGCGATGCGATCCATTCGGTACGGGGTCGTCACGATTGTCCCTATCGTGCTGGTCGTCGCGTGGCTGTACGCGTTCATGTTCGCGTTCGGCTTTGGGCTGAACTTCATCACCGCGACGATCGCAGCGATTTCTATCGGGGTCGGGATTGACTACGCAATCCACATGACGCAGCGATTCCGGGAGGAACTTGGACACGCTGGCGGCGACCCGGTCCAAGGGTTGAGACGTGCCGCCGAGGGAACGGGGGCGGCACTGATCGCCTCTGCAACCACCAGTGCCCTCGGGTTCGCGATCATGGCGTTCGCGCCGATGCCGATGTTCGCGTCGTACGGGATCCTCACGGCCGTGATGATCTGCCTCGCGGCGGTGGCTTCGCTGGTGGTGCTGCCGTCGCTGTTGCTCCTGGTGACGCCGAACGGCATGAGCGGGTCGGAGGTCGGGCAAGAAAACTCCTCCGTATAGACGCCTTGGTGGATGGGCCGATTGGGCGAGGCGTACAATCCGCCGATAACGCGTCGTTGAGGACGTCCCGGAGGCACGAGTCGATGACCCCAGCATGAGCGAGATGACCTCCAGCTTGCTACCGCTCTCCGGGGTCCGCGTCTTGGACCTGACGTGGCATGCGGCGGGGCCCTTCGCGACCCGTTTACTGGCCGATTACGGCGCCGAGGTGATCAAAGTCGAGCGCCCGGGGACGGGGGACCCGATCCGCCAGATGGCGCCGTTCTATAAAGATGAGCCAGGGCTCGAGCGAAGCGGGCTGTTCATGTCCCTGAACACGAACAAGAAGTCGATCACACTGAACCTCAAGTCCGAGCAGGGACGCGAGATGGCTCTGGGGCTGGTCGAAAAGGTGGACGTCGTCGTCGAAAACTTTGCACCCCGTGTGCTGCGGGGACTGCGTCTGGACTATGGGGCATTGAGCGCGCGAAACCCTGGTGTAGTGATGACGTCTATCAGCAACTTCGGCCAGTCGGGCCCATACCGGGACTGGGGAGGCTCCGACCTGACGCTCTACGCGATGGGCGGACCGATGTTGAACACGGGCCATGTGGACCGGGAACCACTGAAGGTGGCGGGGAGGATCCCCTCGTACCACGTTGGTGCAACGGCGGCGAGCGCGACTGCAATCGCGTTGCTGGCGGCGGAGGAGTCTGGCGAGGGCGATCACATCGACTTGAGCTTCTTCGAGACGTGGATGGGGGCGATCGATCGACGGACGACGAATCTTCTTGGGTATCAATACTCGGGCCACATCTCGACCCGGCCGGCGGTCGGGCAGATGCTGGGATCCGGCATATGGCCGTGCATGGACGGATTCTTTTTCACGACGCTGGTTGCACCTCGTTTCCCGGCAATGGCCCGCATGATCGGGGCCGAGCACCTGGTCGACAATCCGAATTGGTCGACCCCGGCGGCACGGGCAAATCCTGACCGGGTCGACGAGTTTGCGGCGCTGGCGATTGGTTGGTTCATCGAGCGCACCCGGTCGGAGATCCGTGACGAAGTCGACAAGTTCGGCATCTACGGCGGGCCGATCAACAGCATCGAGGACTTCGTGACGAACGAGCACTTCCTAGCGCGCCAGTTCTTCCAGGAGATCGACCATCCGACGACTGGGCCCATCACGTATCCGGGATACAGCTTCCGCATCACATCGGAAGTCTCGGAGAAGACGCAACCCGAGGGACCACGGCGACGTGCACCGTTGCTAGGGGAACACACGGACGAGGTGCTGGAGAATCTGCTGGACATGGACGTGGACGAAGTTGCGAAGCTTCGTAAAGAGGGAGCCGTCTGATGCCGTCGCCGGTCGCACGGGATAAGGGCCGCAAACGGCTGCCGCTCGAGGGAATACGGATACTCGACTTCACGGTCGTCTGGGCGGGCCCGTACGCGACGCAGCTCCTGGCGGAGTGGGGGGCGGAGATCATCCGGGTTGAGTCGACGAAATTCTTCCCATCGACGACGCGCGGAATGATCGCGCGAACGACGAAACAGATGGTCGAGGCATCGGGGCTGGGAGGCGGTTTCCCGGATCGAGACCCCGGCGCGCGCCCGTGGAACCGAGGCGCGCTGTTCAACGCCCATGGTCGGAACAAGCTGAGCATGACCGTGGACCTCACGCAACCTGACGGGCAGGAGGTCCTCGAAGAACTCGTCCGCATATCGGACGGCCTGATCGAGAACAACGCAGTCGCGACGATGGACCGCGTCGGAGTGAGCTGGGAACGGTTGTCGAAAGTGAACCCCGGGCTCGTCATGGTCCGGATGCCCGCCTTTGGACTGAGCGGTCCGTACAAGAGCTACCGGACGTTCGGCAGCCATATGGAATCAGTCGTCGGCCACTACTCGGTGTTCGGGTATCCGGGCGAGGACCCATCGTCCAGCGGCACGAGCCTGGCAGCAGACCCGGCTGCGGGTGTCGGAGGCGCCCTGGCGTTCGCCGCGGGGCTCCGTCAGCGAAGACGGACCGGGAAAGGGCTGCAGATCGAGCTTTCCACCGCCGAGAACTTTTCGACCCATCTGGGCGAATACGTCATGGATTACACGATGAACGGGAGGCTCCATGAGTATGTCGGTGATCGCGACTCCGTGGCGGCGCCACAGGGCGTTTACCGATGCGCGGGGGACGACCGGTGGATCGCCGTCACGGTGGGGACCGAGGAGGAGTGGTCGTCGTTCTGTGAGGTGATGGGACGGCCCGACCTTCCGGGTGACCAGCGGTTCGCCACCGTAGAAGACAGGCACGCGAACCATGACTTGCTCGACGAGGCGATCACGGCGTGGACCCGTGACCGTGATCCCGTCGAAACGATGAACGTGCTCCAGGCAGCCGGAGTGCGGGCGGGCGCGGTGATGAATGAACAGGACGCGTTCGCGGACCCTCAGCTGGCCGATCGAGCATACTGGGAGGAGCTGAGTCATCCGGAAGCGGGGATGCATCTGCACCCGGGCGTCGTCTGGCGGGCGGAGCGGACGCCGAATCGGCTGGAGCGTGCGGCACCGCGCCTGGGCGAAGACAACGAGTACGTGTACCGGGAACTGCTCGGGTTCAGCGACAATCGATACGCTCGGTTCGAGGAGCTGGGGCATATCGGCATGGACTACGACGAATCGATCCCCTGACCCGTCGTTCGGGCGTCGACTTCCATCGCCAAACGCTCGGTGGCATAATGCGGCATTCCGGCGAGCGGGGCTCGCCGGACCTACGGGGGTAGGGGGGACCGGGTCGGCATGTCGATTCCATTGCCACTCTCCGGTGTTCGCGTACTCGACCTGACGTGGTACACGGCGGGTCCGTTCGCGACTCGGCTGCTGGCCGACTACGGCGCCGACGTCGTCAAGATCGAAAGGCCGGTGGTGGGCGACCCCGCGCGGGACATTCCGCCTTTCTACGGGAACGAACCCGGAGTCGAACGGAGTGGGTTGTTCCTGTACCTGAATACAAACAAGCGCTCGGTCACACTGGACCTGAAGGTGCCCGCTGGCCGCGAGGTTCTGAAGGTGCTAGCCGCGAAGGCAGACGTCGTGGTGGAGAACTTCAACCCGCGCGTGTTGCCTGCACTTGGTTTGGACTACGAGACGTTGAGCGCCCTGAACCCGAAGCTGGTGATGACGTCGATCAGCAATTTTGGGCAGACCGGCCCGTACCGGGACTGGAAGGGCACCGACATCACGTTCTACGGGATGGGCGGAGCGATGATCAACACCGGCCACCCGGAACGCGAACCACTGAATCTGGCAGGCCACGTTCCGTCATTCCATATCGGATCAGTAGCCGCGGCCGCCACTTCGATCGCGCTCGTTGGGGCCGAAACGTCCGGAGAGGGCGACCACATCGATGTGAGCGCGTTCGAAGCCTGGATGGGCGCGATCGACCGGCGGATGGCATTCCTGATGAGCCACCAATACACGGGCGACGTCTCGTCCCGGGCTTGGCCAGCGTCGGCCCTCGGTTCGGGCGTTTTCGGGTGTTTGGATGGCTACTTCATGATTACCGCGGGCGCTGCGATGTTCCCGCGCCTGGCGCAGATGGTCGGGGCTGGAGACCTCCTGGCACAACCTGAGTGGGCAACGGTGCCGGAGCGATCCAAGCCGGAACGCATCGACGAATTTGCCGTGACGTTGATTCCATGGCTGCTCGAACGTACGAAGGCAGAGATTAGAGATGCCTGCCAGGAATACGGCGTACTGGGCGGGCCGGTGAATACGTTCGAGGACGTTCTTGGCGACCGCCATCTGAACGAGCGAGGATTCTTCCCCGAGATCGATCATCCGACAACGGGGATGATCAAATACCCAGGCTATTCGTTCCGCCTCCATACGGAAGAAGGTTTGCCTCCCCGATATCGCGCACCTCTGCTGGGCGAGCACACGATGGAGGTCCTCCGAGACGAACTTGGTATAAGCGAACCAGAGATCGCCGATGTCGGTGGTGCGGAGGTCTCACGATGAGTTCGATCAGTCTCAGTGGCCACAAGCTCCCGTTGCAAGGAGTGCGAATCCTGGACATCGCGGTGGTCTGGGCGGGGCCGTACGCGACGCAACTCCTGGCGGAGTGGGGCGCCGAGATCATCAGGATCGAGTCGATCCAGCACTTCCAAGCGTCGACGCGTGGCCAGGTGGTGCGCCCGACCAAGGAGATGGCCTCCATGCGGGGGGGAATGGGCGGTTTTCCGAACCGAGACCCCGGGGCGAGACCATGGAACCGGGGGCCTTCGTTCAACCATCATGCCCGTAACAAGAGGAGCATGACGGTCGACCTGACGAAGCCCGAGGGCCAGGAGGTCTTCGATGAGTTGGTCCGGAAGTCGGACGGTCTGATCGAAAACAACGTGCCCGTGAGCATGGAGCGCGTCGGCGTCACCTGGGAGCGTGTGTCCAAGGTGAACCCGAAGTTCGTGATGCTCCGGATGCCGGCCTTCGGGTTGGACGGGCCATACAAGAATTACCGGACCTTTGGGAGCCACATGGCGGCAAATGTCGGCCATTACTCCGTGATGGGATACCGAGGCGAGGACGCGGCGATCACCGGCAATACCCTCGTAGCGGACGCGGCGGGTGGTGCGGGTGGTGCGCTGGCGTTCGCGTCGGGCCTCAGGTACGCGCGGAAGAACGAGAAAGGGATCTTCATTGAGATCGCCTCCGCCGAGAACTTTGCCACCTACCTGGGTGACTTCATGGTCGATTTCACGATGAACGGGACGCTGCCAGAACTGGAAGGGAACCGTCATCGCGTTCTGGCCCCGCAAGGCACGTACCCGTGCTCGGGCGAAGACCGGTGGCTGACGATTAGTGTCACCAGCGACGACGAATGGCGTGTGCTATGCCGGGTGATGGACCGCGATGACCTGGCACGCGATCCCCGATTCGCCTCGCACGATGGTCGACGCGAGAACCACGACATCCTGGACGGGGAGATCACGGCGTGGACCGCGGGCCAGGAGGCGGCAGCGGCAATGA
>JASLZO010000004.1:0-10614 GCA_030754805.1 Dehalococcoidia bacterium | reverse complement strand
GCAATGACCCTTCTCCAAGAAGCAGGAGTCGCGGCGGGCGTGGTGATGAGCGAAGCCGATGCCTTCGCGGACCCGCACCTGGTCGACCGTGGGTTCTGGGAGGCGTTGGAGCACCCGGAGGTCGAGGGCGGGCCGCGGCTCCACACGGGGTCACTGTGGAAGGCCGAACGTACATTGCGGAAGCACTGGCGCGCCGCTCCGCGGCTGGGCGAGGACAACGAGTACGTGTACAAGGAACTGCTGGGGTTCTCCGACGAGAAGTACCGGGAGTTCGAGTCGGACGGCCATATCGGAATGGACTACGGGCCGAAAGTGGGCTGACGACCATGATGACCGGGACCATGCCCCTCGACGACGTGCGGATCATCGACCTGACCCAGACGACAATCGGCCCGTTCTGTACGCGCATGCTCGGGGATTACGGAGCGGACGTAATCAAGATCGAGCGACCCGGGACCGGAGACCCCGCCCGTACGATGCCACCGTTCTTCAACGACGAACCCGGCATCGAACGAAGCGGATTGTTCCTGTTCCTGAACACGAATAAACGGAGCGTGACCGTCGACCTCGAGTCGGAGCGGGGCCGACAGATCATCCGACAGCTGGTGGAGAACGCGGACGTCCTTGTCGAGAACTTCGCTCCGGGGGTCATGGGGGAGATGGGCTTGGGGTACGAGGCGCTGACCGAGGTAAACCCCCGGATCGTCGTGACGTCACTCAGCAACTATGGTCAGAGCGGCCCCTACCATGACTTCGCTGGCACGGAAATCAACCTGTACGGGATGGGCGGCAACATGATCGCCTCGGGTGATATCGACCATGAGCCGGTCAAGACGGCGGGACGGATGGTCAACTACCACGCCGGGTACGTGGGGGCGCTGGCTACGACGATGTCGCTGCATGCGACCGAGTTCCTGAGAGACGGGATCGGCGAACACTTGGACGTCAGCGTGTTCGAGACGGCCACCCACTCGATCGACTCGCGGTTGGGGCGACTCATGGGCTACCAGCACTCCGGAAACGTCGGCACGCGCCCTGGCCGCTCGGCCGCCGTCGCGAGCGGCGTGTTCCAGTGCGCCGATGGGTGGTTCCTGATCACCGGGACGGCCACGTTTGTCCACCTCGTTATCAAGATGATCGGGATGGACGAGTTGCTGGAGCAGCCGGAGTGGGCGACGGTAGCGGAACGCGCCAAGCCGGAGCGGATCGATGAATTCGCGGCATATCTGGTCCCGTGGATGCTGGAGCGGACCAAGAGTGAAGTACGCGACGCGTGCGAGGCGTACGGAATTCTTGGCGGCCCGATGAACACAATCGCTGACCTCCTGAGCGACCCCGGGTTCGAGAGCCGCGGCTACTTCCAGGAGATAGACCATCCGACGACGGGGGCGATCAAGTACCCCGGCTTCCACTTCACCATTCACCGTGATGCTGAGGACGGCGGTCCGATGCCGGCTCGGAGGCGGGCGCCGCTCCTCGGAGAGCACACGGACGAGGTGCTATCCGAAGGCCTGGGCCTTTCCGATGATGAGATATCAAGACTCCGGGCGGAACGGGTGATATGACGGACTTGGAACACCGATCATGACCACGAACGGATCTTCCGGTACGCAGAAACTCCCACTGGAAGGGCTCCGGATACTTGACTTCACGGTCGTCTGGGCGGGCCCGTACTCGACGATGCAGCTCGCCGACTGGGGCGCAGAGGTGATCCGGATCGAGTCGCTTCAGCATTTCGCGTCCACGACTAGGGGCGTGATGGCAAGACCGCCTGT
Source organism: Dehalococcoidia bacterium (assembly GCA_030754805.1). Taxonomy (GTDB): domain Bacteria; phylum Chloroflexota; class Dehalococcoidia; order UBA6926; family UBA6926; genus JASLZO01. The sequence continues at coordinate 8,839 of JASLZO010000004.1, read as the reverse complement.
CGAGATGGTCCGGGCGCAGAGCTGGCTGGGATACCCGGACGACGACGCTGGCGAGAGGCCATGGAACCGGTATTCGGTTTTCAACCACCACGGCCGCAACAAACGGGCGATAACCGTAGATATGACGCGTCCCGAGGGGCAAGAGGTGTTCGACAAACTCCTGCGCATTTCCGACGGAGTGATCGAGAACAACGTCCCCGTGAGCATGGAGCGGCTAGACGTGACGTGGGAGCGCGTTTCGGCGGTCAATCCGAATGCCGTGATGATTCGAATGCCAGCGTTCGGTCTGACGGGGTCGTACCAGAACTACCGGACTTGGGGCAACCACATGGAGGCACTGTCCGGGCACCCGCTGATCCGGACGTACCCGGACCTGACGCCCGAGTACGCACCACAAGGCGTGCCGGCGGACGCGGCTTCCGGAATCGGTGCGGCATTCGCTTTCCTGCTCGGACTCCGTCAACGTCGAAAAATCGGGAAAGGCGTGTTGATCGAGGCGGCGACGGCCGAGAACTTCGTTCCGTTACTGGGTGACTTCGTGATGGACTACACGATGAACGGCCGGGTCTGGACCCAGATGGGGAACGACCACTGGTACCTGGCCCCGCACAACGTCTACCGGTGCCAGGGCCAAGATGCTTGGGTCACGATCGCAGTCGAGAACGAGGACCAGTGGGTCGAACTGTGTCGGGTCATGCGGATGGAGTCGCTTGCCGGGGACACCCGATTCGTCGATATGGAGAGCCGTCACGCGAACCGAATCGAGTTGGACTCGATCATCGGCGAGTGGACGACCAACCACCAAGCGCACTGGGTAATGAACCGACTCCAACAGGTCAAGGTTCCGTCTGGAGTCGTTATGAACGAGAAGGAGGCACTCGAGGATAAGCATCTTCATGAGCGGGGCTTCTGGCACCCGTTAACGCACCCGGAAGCCGGGACGTATCAGTACGTAAACACGCCCTGGAAGGCGAGCAAGACACCGAACATCGCCCCAAGGCGCCATGCCCCACGGCTGGGGGAAGACAACGAGTACATCTACAAAGAAGTCCTCGGATTCTCAGAAGACGAATACCGGCAGTTCGAGGAAACCGGGCACATCGGCATGGATTATGACCCCTCCGTGCCATGATCAAACGGAGACGAGGACGAGATGACTGAGCAGACGACGATCATGCCGCTGGACGACGTGCGGGTCCTCGACCTGACCCACTTGGCCGCGGGCCCCTTCTGTACGCGGATCCTGGGCGATTACGGCGCGGACGTGATCAAGATCGAGCGTCGGGAGACGGGAGACCCGTCGAGAGGTCTGCCGCCGTTCTACAAGGACGAACCCGGCACCGAGCGCAGTGGCCTGTTCATGTTTCTCAACACGAACAAGAGATCGGTCACGCTGGACCTGAAGTCGGACCGGGGCCGTGAACTGGTCCTGGAGCTTGCGCGAGACGCCGATGTCGTTGTCGAGAGCTTCGCACCCGGGACGATGGATGCCCTCGGGCTCGGGTACGTAGCGTTAAAGGCCGCGAATCCCCGGCTCGTCCTGACGTCGATCTCGAACTATGGAAAGACCGGCCCATACCGCGACTACCTGGGCATGGATATCAACCTCTACGGGATGGGCGGCAACATGATCGGCGCGGGCGATTTCGACCATGAACCCGTGAAAACGGCGGGACGGATGGTGAACTATCACGCTGGCTACGTTGCCGCGCTGGCCACCTCTCTGTCGTTGACCTCCGTCGAACTCGACGGCCAGAGCGAGCAGTTGGATATCAGCGTGTTCGAGACCGCGACGCACTCCATCGATGGCAGGCTCGGCCGGTTGATGGGATACGAACATAACGGCCACCTGTCGAGCCGCCCTACGCGGGCCGCAGCGGTCGCGTCGGGTGCTCATCCCTGCAAGGACGGGTACTTCCTAATCACCGGTGGAGCCCGATTCCTGCCGAACATCATCCGGATGATCGGGATGGAAGAATTGCTGGGGAAGCCGGAATACGCCACGCCCGCCGCGCGGGCGAACCCCGACCTGATTGACGAGTTCCTTGCGCATCTCATTCCCTGGACGTTGGATAGGACGAAGGCTGAACTTCGCGTCGAGGCGGAGAAGCACGGCGTCCTCGGCGGGCCTTTAAACACGATCGAAGACCTATTGAACGACGAAAGCTTCGTTGCGCGAGAGTATTTCCAGGAGATCGATCACCCGACCACCGGCCCCGTGAAGTACCCGGGGTATCACTTCGTCCTCCACCGTCCTGACGGGGAAGACGGCGCCGAAATCTCGATGCCGAAACGGCGACGCGCGCCGCTCCTAGGCGAACACACGGACGAGGTCCTGTCGGGAGCCCTCGGCCTCTCGGTCGGAGAGATCGAGCGCCTGCGAGCAGACCGAGTCATCTAGAACGAGAGGGCACGAACGATGACGACCAACGGCAGGGAACCGCGGAGCAAGCTGCCCCTCGACGGCATCCGGGTGTTGGATATCACGGTGGTCTGGGCGGGCCCGTACTCGACGATGCAACTCGGGGACTGGGGCGCTGAGGTGATCCGGGTCGAATCGACGAAGTACTTCGCGGCGACGACACGTGGGCAGATGGCCCGTCCGCCGAAGGAAGTCGTGGAGGCGCAGGCTCGCGCCGGTGGGATGGGATATCCCGACAACGAAGCCGGTGAGCGCCCGTGGAACCGTTCCGCAGTGTTCAATGCCCACGGACGGAACAAGCGCTCGGTGACGATCGACCTGACCAGTCCCGAGGGACAGGAGGCGTTCGAACGCCTGATCGCGGCCTCCGACGGGCTAATCGAGAATAACGTCCCGATCAGCATGGAGAAGTGGGGCGTCACGTACGAACGGCTCTCCAAGATCAACCCGAGGCTGATCATGGTGCGGATGCCGGCATTCGGGCTCGCCGGCCCGTACAAGAACTATCGGACCTGGGGGAACCACATGGAGGCGCTCTCTGGCCACCCCCTGATTCGGGCATATCCAAACCTCAGCCCCGAGTACGCGGCTGGTGGGGTCCCCGCCGATGCGGCTGGTGGGGTGGGCGCGGCGTTCGCTTTCACCCTGGGTCTCCGGTATCGACGACGGACCGGGAAGGGCCTGATGATCGAGGCTCCGACCGCCGAGAACTTCGTGCCGCTGTTGGGCGAATACGTCATGGACTACACGATGAACGGACGTGTTCGCACGCAGGTCGGAAACGAACACTGGACGAACGCTCCGCACAACTCGTACCGATGCCAGGGCGAAGACCGGTGGATCACCGTCGGGGTGTGGAACGAGGAGCAGTGGCGCTCTCTGTGCGGACTGATGCGACAGGAGAACCTGGTCGAGGACCCACGGTTCATCGACATGGCGAGCCGCTTCGAGAACCGTCACGAGCTGGACTCGACCATCGGAGAGTGGACTGGAACCCGGCAGCCTCACTGGCTAGTTGAACGTCTCCAAGCGGCCGGTGTCCCATCGGGCGTCGTGATGAACGAACGGGATGCGCTGGAAGACCGTCATCTCCACGAGCGCGGTTTCTGGCATTCGCTCGATCACCCGGAGGCGGGGAATTACCGGCACGTCGGTCCGGCCTGGAAGGCCAGCCAGACGCCGAACGACACCCCCCGACGCCACGCGCCGCTCCTGGGACAGGACAACGAGTACGTGTACAAGACCGTGCTTGGCTACACGGACGATGAGTATCGGGACCTTGAGGAGAAGGGCCAGATCGGCATGGATTTCGCCCCGGAAGTCCCATGACCATTCGGCCTGGGTAGGGCCACGATCGTGCGTTCGCCCACTGGCTTTACCCCCTAGTTAACCCGGTGTAATAATGCCGCCCAAGCGCTGTCGTTTCGGGGAGTGACGAAGGCGTTAGGTTTGTACTGGGGGGTCTGAACACGATGCTGATGCCAATGGACGGCGTTCGGGTGGTCGATCTGACGCGCTTCACCGCCGGGCCGTTCTGTACCCGAATCCTGTCCGACTACGGCGCGGATGTGATCAAGATCGAAGAGCCAGGCGCCGGAGACCCGGCGCGCCGCATGCCACCGTTCCACAAGGACGACCCCGGCCTCGAAAAGAGCGGGGTTTTCCTTTTCCTAAACACGAACAAACGGTCGGTCACGCTGAACCTCCGGACCGAGGACGGAAAGTCGATCCTCAAGGAACTGGTCAAGGGTGCAGACATCTTGGTCGAGAACTTCTCGCCGGGAGTGATGGATGGGCTCGGACTCACCTATGACGTTCTGAGCGAGATCAATCCGAAACTCGTGATGACGTCGATCAGCAATTTTGGCCAGTGGGGTCCGTACCGAGACTGGCAGGCGACCGACCTGACGCTGTACGGGATGGGCGGAAACATGTCCGGCTCCGGAGACCCAGAGCTGGAACCGCTGAAAACGACCGGCCGCATGACCAGCTATCACGTTGGATACGCGTCGGCGTTGGCCACGGCCATCGCGCTCGTGAACGCTGACCTCAGCGGAGAAGGGGAGCTGATCGACGCCAGCGCGTTCGAGATCATGCTCCAGTCGATCGACTCCAGGATGCAGCGGCTCTTGGGGTTCCAGTACAACGACAAGGTCCCGGAGCGTCTAGGAGCAGCGGGGCAGATGGGACTGGGGAGCGGAACGCTTCCGTGCCTCGATGGGCATTTCATGCTGACCGGTGGGCCCGTGATGTTTCCGAACATCGCGCGCATGATCGACGCGGAATACCTCCTGGAGATGCCGGAATGGAACACAGTTGCGGCGCGTTCGCGGCCAGAGGCGGCGGAAGAGTTCGAGGCTCTCCTGATTCCCTGGACGCTCGAGCGGACCAAGGAGCAAATCCAGGCGAAATGCATGGAGTTCAGCGTCCTCGGCGGGCCGATGAATACGATCGAGGACTTGGTGAACGACGAACGCTTCGATGAGCGTGGCTACTGGCAGACGATTGATCACCCGGAGACCGGGCCGGTGAAGTACCCGGGTTACCACTTCCGTTTTCACACTGGAGACGGAGAGGCAATGCCGGAGCGTCGCCCAGCACCGCTGCTTGGTCAACACACCAGCGAGATCCTGATTGAACTTGGGCGGACACCGGAAGACATCTCCGGGCTGCGCGCCCAGGGGACGATCTAGAGAGAAGAACCACTCCGTGGCCGCCGACGAGCGCGTAGGAGGATTCAGAAACGATGACGAACGGAACGACCGGAACGAATGGGCGCAAGAAACTTCCCTTGGAGGGGTTGCGCATCTTGGACATCACCGTGGTGTGGGCTGGCCCGTACGGGACCATGCACCTGGCCGACTGGGGTGCAGAGGTCATCCGGATTGAGTCGACTAGTCACTTCGCGACGAGTTCCCGCGGCACGATGGCTCGCCCTCCGAAGGCGATGGTCGCGCTTCGAGCCGGTGGGATGGGCTACCCGGACGATGAACCGGGGGAACGGCCTTGGAACCGGAACGCGATCTTCAACACCCATGCCCGTCACAAGAAATCGGTGACGCTGGACATGACCGTCCCGGAGGGCCAGGAGATCTTTGAGCGACTGATCAAGAACTCGGACGGGCTGATCGAGAACAACGTCGCCATCAGCATGGAACGCCTGGGCGTGACGTGGGAGCGACTTTCGGAGATCAACCCACGGTTGATCCTCATCCGGCAACCGGCGTTCGGGATCGAGGGCCCCTATAAGAACTACCGGACCTGGGGCAATCACATGGAGGCACTGGCGGGCCATCCTCTGCTCCGGACGTATCCCAATGAAGACCCCGCCAGGGGACCGAGCGGCGTACCAAGTGACGCTGCGGGTGGGATCGGTGGGGCGCTGGCGTTCCTCATGGGCCTTCGCTACCGGAACAAGACCGGGAAGGGTGTCATGATCGAGGCCCCGACGGCGGAGAATTTCATCCCACTGATGGGTGAGTTCGTCATGGACTACACGATGAATGGGCGCGTTCACACGCAGCTCGGGAACCAACATCCCTACTTCGCCCCGCACCAAGCCTACCGGTGCAAGGACGCGGAAGGTGCTGTTCCGGGTGAGACGGAACGGTGGGTGACGATCGTGTGCCGAAGCGATGCTGAGTTCCAGGCACTTTGCGGAATCATGGAAGCTCCAGGGCTCGCGCTGGACGCGCGCTTCAGCGGCGCTCTCGAGCGATGGAAGCACCGGAGCGAGCTGGATGCCCTGGTCTCCCAATGGACCTCTGACAAGGATCCGTCTGATCTGGCTCACCGGTTGCAGGATGCCGGCATCGCCGCTGGGATGATCATGAACGAGCGCGACGTGCTGAACGACCCGCACGTGAAGGAACGTGGGTTCTTTCAGGAGGTGACGCACCCGGAGGCGGGGACCCACCAGAACCCGACCTATGGCGTGAAGCTCTCCAAGACGCCGAACGAGATCCGCAGGCATGCGGTGCTGCTGGGGCAGGACAATGAGTACGTTTACAAAGAAGTCGCCGGGCATTCAGACGACGAGTACAAGCACTTCGTGGAGACGGGAATGGCCGGGATGGACTACGCCGAGAACGTCTCCTAGGCTGGAACTTATCCGCTGACGAAGGGGCGCACGACCGTGCGTCCCTTTCGCTTTGAGAGGACGGATCAACGATGGCACCGACGCGCGAGGAACTGAAACGAATGGCCTCCGAGGAGATCGACCGGCGTGGGGACGAGGTGATCCAGGTTGCGCGGGCGATCGGGGAGCATCCGGAGCCGGGGTTTCGTGAGCAGCGGACTGCCGCTGTCGTATCGGAGTGGTTTCGGGGGTTCGGGATCCCGTATCGGGACGAACTGGCCATGACCGGGGTCAAGGGAGAGTTGCGAGGCGGCGCCGGGGAAGGGCCGACGGTGGCGGTGATCGGCGAACTCGACTCGCTCGTGGTGCCAGACCATCCGAACGCAGATACTCAGACTGGCGCGGCTCACGCGTGCGGCCATCACGCACAGATCGGCATGATGCTCGCGACGACGGTGGGGTTACTCGCGTCGGACGTGCTTCCTGCGTTGAAGGGGCGGGTCGTTCCGTTCGCGATACCGGCCGAGGAGTACATCCAGATCGAGTATCGCCACGGACTCCGCGAGCAGGGCAAGGTCGAGTTCCTGACCGGGAAGGCGGAACTCTTGAAACTCGGCGAGTTCGATGACGTGGACATAGCGCTGATCACGCACACGTCGTCGCGACCGGAGGACGGAGACCTTGTCTTGGCCGGTTCGAGCAACGGGATGGTCGCGAAGATGGTTACCTTCATCGGCCGATCGTCCCATGCGGGGGCGGCTCCCTGGCGGGGTATTAACGCCCTCAACGCGGCCATGGTGGCGATCCAGGCCGTGCACGCTCAACGCGAGACGTTCCATGACGAGGACACCGTTCGGATCCATCCGATCATCACGAAGGGCGGCGATGCCGTGAGCGCGGTTCCGGCTGAGGTTCGGCTGGAGAGTTTCATCCGCGGCCGAACACTGGAGGCGGTTCGCGACGCAACCCTGAAGTTCGATCGATCGATGCGAGCCGGTGCTATGGCGATCGGCGCTGAGGCCCGGATCACGACACTCCCAGGCTATTTGCCGATCCTGAACGATCAGGGACTGGAGGATCTGTACCGGCCGAATGCTGAAGCTCTGGTCGGGGCAGATCGTGTAACAAAGGCAGAGCACCGGACTCATTCGACGGACATGGGTGACCTGAGCAACCTGATGCCGGTGTACCACCCGAACGTCCGGGCCGCCGAGGGCACCGGGCATGGCAACGACTACGTGATCACCGACTGGGACCTCGGGATATTGACGGCGGCGAAGGCCATGGCCTTCACGGTGATCGATCTTCTGGCGGACGGCGCCGACGATGCGAACAGGGTGGTCGCGGAGTCGAAGCCACCCCTAACGAGAGACGGCTACCTGTCGCTGATGCGTTCTTATATGGGCGAGGAGGTCTACGCCCCGGAGATCGTGTGACCCGCGGCGGCCCGCGTGATGCCCATCTCTCGGAGCAACAGGGCGACCCGATCGTGGATCTCATCACGGATCTGCCGAATCTCCGCGAGCGGCTGTCCCTTTGGGTCCGGGAGGCCCCAGTCCTCCGTATCGATGATGGCGGTGGGGCATGCGTCCTCGACAAAGCAGCCCATGGTGACGACACGGTCGGCCTTATCCAGCATCTCCATGGTTAGCAACTGTGGGAGGGCGTCGCCAACCTCGATGTCGACCTCCCGCATAACTTCGGCGACTTCCGGGTGGACGTATTCACCCGGTTCCGTGCCGGCCGACTCACCGAACGCGCGGCCTTCGGACAGGACGTTCAGGAAAGCTGCGGCCATCTGGCTTCTACCGGCGTTGTGGACGCAGACGAACAGCGCTTGTGGCGTTTCTGAGTTTCGAATTTCCGCTTTCATGTCGTGAGCATACGGAGAGGGGAGTTCGACCGACAAATCAATGAACGGTGATGGATTTATCGTTGACCAATATCGAGCGTACGGAGGATATCCATGAATGGAGTTGCGGTCTTGAAGCTTGCGTTGGAATCGGTGAGTCGCGAGCTGGAACGGGAGCTGGATGGACTCACTGCCAACCAACTGGTGTACAGGCCGACGGATGAGGCGAATACGATCGGGTTCACGGCCTGGCACATCATCCGGATGCTGGACGGGGCGGCGACCCGCGTGGTCCCCATGAAGGACGATGCGCCGTTGATCTGGGAACGCGACGGCTGGTACGAGCGGTTCGGCATGGAGGCGGAGGATTCCGGCACGGTCCTCGGTGCTCCAAAGACAAAAAAATCGAACACGGCCGCTGTCGCGGCGATCCTCAACGACGACGAGATGGCGAGCGAGGGGGACGAGGAGGCATCCGACAACGGCG
>JASLZO010000049.1 GCA_030754805.1 Dehalococcoidia bacterium | reverse complement strand
TGTGCCGCTACGAACTTCCCGACCCCGGTTAGCCGCCTTGGATGCATCTTATTGACACGACTAGGCGCCGGTCCTACACTGTCGTCTGCCCCACTCGAACGCGAGGACAATCTACAGATCTCTATGCCATACCAACCTCACATATTCGCTGACAACCCCCTGGACCGTGGTGACCAACAACGCCGTGACGAGGCGTGGCTGAAAGAACGGACACTCGACCCAGACACGAAATTCCTGCTGATGCGGGGACTCGAAGTGCCGATGACCGACGGATCGGCGCCGAGTCTGAGGTGGCTGGGCGCCGCCGAACTGAAGGAACTCGCCATCGACGGACCGCCTGTCTTCCTGGGTCTTCAGGATGGGCGAGCGCACTTTGCCGTTTACGTCCCGAAGACGGACGACGCCGCGGAGGAGTTCACGACTGACAAGTCGATCGTCTTCTCCGACGCCAGGAGAGCAGCGACGATCCTCGAATTACAGGAGACAGGCATCGTGGCGCAGGCGCGTGCGCAGTTGGACTGGCACAACCGGCACGGTTTCTGCTCGGTGTGCGGCGCCGCGACGGAGATGGGCCGCGGCGGTCACGTCCGCCAGTGTCCCGAATGCAAAGCGCAGCACTTCCCCCGCACCGACCCGGTCGCCATCATGCTGGTCCACGACGGGGATCGTTGCCTGCTCGGACAATCCCGGGGACGCCTGTCCCGGATGCGAATGTACTCCGCGTTGGCCGGCTTCATCGACCAGGGCGAGTCAATCGAGGAGGCGGTCGCCCGCGAGGTCAGGGAGGAGGCAGGCATCGAAGTCCGCAACGTCCGTTACCACTCGTCCCAGCCGTGGCCGTTCCCGTCGTCGCTCATGATCGGCTGCCACGCCGAGGCGGCGACGACCGAAATAAGCATCGACAGCGAGGAGATGGCCGACGTTCAGTGGTTCGACCGCGATGAGCTCCTGCTTGCCTTGGACGGACGGAGCGAAAGGCTCTCCGTGCCCCAACCCCTCGCCATCGCCCATCACCTCATCAAGACCTGGGCAACGAACACGATCTAGTTAGCAACCGAGGACGGGCCTGGGCGCCGACTGGCGATTGGCTGCCGAATCGCTAGATGCGAACGGCGGCACGACAGGTCTCATCCAGTCTCAGGGCTGCCTTCTGGTAGAAACCAGGGCATCAAGACGGCTTCGTGCGGCCACAGAAACTCGAATCCCGCGGCAAGCGCGTACCTCTTGTCGAGGTCTTCTCGATCGCCTATGTGGTAGTAGCCGTCCGCCTTGAACCTCGACATGATCTCAGGGAGCATCGGTTTGGTGGCGACGAAGTCCACTCGGATTTCGTGCAGTTCCCAAAGGTCTCGTTGTCCGCTCAACGTACGGTCTGAGCAACTGCCAATCCAGAAGCCTTTGTCTTGGGCGATTCTCATCATGTCCAACGTCAGGACTCCGGGAGGGTCGCCGACCTCCAGCGTACCGTCAATATCGAAGCTGATCAGAATCGTCAAGTAGGTTCCTCTCTCGTTTCGGCGCCGTGCAACGGCCACGCATTCGCAAACCAGCGGGCCGGCGTTGCATCTAGTCCGGAGTGGCGCTCCACACGGTGAAGCTGCCGCCCGTCGGCATGGGGCCGCCGGAGACCGCGATCTCAGGCTTCACTCCGGTGACCTGCCGATCCCCCGCGCGTCCCTGCAACTGCTGGATGCAGTCGGTGTGCATCCAGAAACGGCTGCGGCCGCTCCCGATGTTTCCGCCGCTGGGTGACACTGGATTCGGCCCTTCGATGCTGATGTCCGTCTGGTAAAAGTCCAGCGCCTCGCCGAACTTGATGCCCCGGTAGCCAAGGCCTTCCAGATGGAACTGGTGGAACAGGGAGAAGCCGTCATACATGTTTTCGAACGAGAGATCTTTGGCGGTGATCCCCGCGCCTTCGTAGATCTTCCTCGCCGTCCTGGCGGTGTCTTCCTCGACCTCGTCGAGCGTTGGCGTGAGGCTCCTGGGTTGGGTCGTGCTGGTGGCATGGTTGAGGATGTAGACCGGCTTCCGCTTCATCGACTGAGCCCGTTCCGCGGTCGTGAACAGGTATGCCCCGGACACCATGATCGGAATGTCGTTGTCGTAGAGGCTCGCCGGTTTGGCTATCCACCGAGCGACGAGGTAATCCTCCTCTGTCAATCGTTCCGGCCGGTGTTGCGCCCAGTATCCTTCGGGGAACATCAGGCCGTTCCTTCTCGAATTCTCCATGAACGGCGCCATCATATCGTGGGTCTTGCCGTATTTGCGGCAGTACTCGGCGAACTGGAGGGCCGTGCCGTAGGATGCCGGGGCGCCCCAGAGATTGCGAATCGCCGGTGTCCCGGGAATCGCGTCTTCAGCGTTGGCCCCGCCCTGGTAGTATCGGCCTTCCAGGTTGTGCCAGCTCTTGAGCACAAGGCACGTGTGGGTAAGCCCATCACCCACGGCTTGGGCGGCGACGGCGAGGGCCGCCGACATGCACACAGGAGCGTACATGGTGAACTTGACGTTCGTCAGCTCGGGCATGTTCTTCAAGAGCCACTCGGTGCTCAACTGGGCGACGCCGTCCAGCGGATCGCTGGTGGTGTTGAACGCGTTGACGACGTCCATGGGAAGGGCCTTACCCTCGGGCCAGTTCGCCCCCGTGGTGGTCTCCGGAACCACGACCAAGCCGTCTACTTGGTCCGGAGAGACGCCGGCGTCTTCCATGGCTCGCCTGAGCGCCAGGATGCTCCAGGCGCCCATCGACGTCTCGGGCGTCTCGTCCCAGCGACGAGCGGTCGGGGAGTGGCCAATGCCGACCGCGGCCACCTTTCCTCTGTGTTCCCAGATCCCCAAACCTTCCGTGGATCGATACATAGAATCTGGGGCATGTTGTGTGGTCATCGTTCACTCATTTCTTCAATCTGTTCATGAACATTGAAAGACAGGTTGGACTATGCCGTGTTGACATTTGCTCGGACCTGGTCGAAACGCAATTTTCCCCGTTCGTCCTGAGCCTGTCGAAGGACCCCGGAGCGCCAAGTTTCGCCGTGCGACAGGCGCAACCTGGCAAGGTCGGCCGAAATGTCAACACAACCTAGCCGGTGACACGCCATTCGGGGACCTTCTGGCCATTGGCGCTCGCCTCGAAGATCACTTCGACGCTGGCCCCCGCTGGGACATCGTCCACCGGGGCCCCGGGCAGGTGGGAGAACATCTGGATGCCCGGGTCGTCGTCCAACATGATCACCGCCACGTTGAACGGTTGATCGTCCTGGAGCAGCCTGACAGGGCAGTCGTACACGACGCCGTGGTTGTATATCGTGCCTCGCCCGCTCATTTCCTTCCACTCCAGGCTGTCCTCGGAACCGCATCGGCGGCATGCGGGCAGCGGCGGATGCTGAAGCCTGTCGCAGGCCTTGCAGTTCTGAATTACCAGCCGCTCGTCGTTGGCGGCGTCCCAAAAGGGCTTGCTGAATTCGTCGGGCAGAACACCCTGCTTCACCATGTTCCCTCCAGTGTTGGCAGATTCGGGAGCGTAATCGAAAGTGAGGAGCTTTTTGATTTGGTCAACGGTATTCAAATACCCATGGCTATGTCAACCGGAATTTCTGCGGACTGCCTTGGGCGATAGCGCTCAGCCGTGTCTTGTATGGTCGTGATCGCGGTGGTATCGTTCTCCCCATCACGCTGGAGAGGAGGCGCCGATGAGCGTGCGTTTTGTCACGCCGGAAGAGGCGGCGGCGCTGGTTCCGGACGGTGCCACGGTCGGCCTTGTCGGCGGCGGAGGCGGACTGATGGAGCCGACTCTGCTGCACGAGCACGTTGAGAAACGCTTCCTGAGCAGCGGAAGACCACACGCGCTGACCTGCGTTCACGCACTAGGCATCGGGGATCGTGAGTCACGAGGCATGAACCGCTTTGCTCACGCAGGCATGGTCCGCCGGGTGATCGGCGGTCACTGGGTATGGTCTCCGAGAATGCAGCGACTGGCCGATGAAAACAAGATCGAAGCCTACGCGCTGCCCGCCGGCGTCATCATGCAGCTCATGCGCGAGGTTGCGGCCAAACGTCCGGGACTGATCACTCACGTGGGTTTGGGCACGTTCGTGGACCCTCTGCTGGACGGCGGACGGATGAACGACGCCGCGACCGAACCCTTGGTGGAACGCATTGTCATCGACGGCAAGGACTACCTCCGCTACCTCCCGATCCCGGTGGACATCGCGCTTCTGAAGGGGTCCATCGTCGATGACGACGGCAACATCAGCCTGGACGAAGAGCCGGCCAACCTGGATGTCTACGCCATGGCCGCCGCCGCACACAATTCCGGGGGTACGGTCATCTTCCAGGTCAAGCGGAGAGTCCCAGCAGGTTCTCTCCCGGCCCGTTCGGTGCGGATTCCATCGGCCATCGTCGACGCCGTGGTTGTCGATCCCGACCAACGGCAGAGCTATGACATCGTTTACGATCCCTCCATATCCGGCGAAAGCAGATATGAGGCGTATCACGCGGCATCGCCGGAGTTTTCCGTGCGGTTGGCGATCGCGCGCAGAGCCGAGGCCGAACTTCGCGACGGCACCGTCATCAACTTCGGTTTCGGCATCCCCGATCAGGTGGCGTCCATTGTCGCCTCGGAAGCCCGGCAGGATCGCTACTACCAGACGATCGAGCACGGGACCTACGGAGGCGCCCTGCTCACCGGCGAATTGTTCGGCTACGCTCGAAACCCGAGCAGCATGATCGATGCGCCGTCCCAGTTCGATTTCTATTCGGGTGGAGGACTTGACATCGCCTTCCTCGGGTTCGGACAGATCGACGTTGAGGGCAACGTCAATGTATCGAAACTGGACGGTGTCACGGTCGGCCCAGGCGGTTTCATCGACATCGCTCAGAACAGTCGCAAGGTGGTCTTTTGCGGCGCCTTCGACGCGAAAGGGACCGAGATCAAGACCGGGGACGGCAAGTTGGAGTTGGTTCGGCCTGGAGAAATCCGCAAATTCGTCGAGTCAGTCGACCAGATCACCTTCTCCGGAAAACAAGCGCTTCTGCAAGGCCAGGAAGTGCTCTACGTCACCGAACGGGCGGTGTTCCGCCTCAGCGGTCAGGGACTCGAACTTACCGAGACGGCGCCTGGCGTCGATCTGCAAAAGGACGTGATAGAACAGATGGATTTCAAACCGCTGATGCCCACCCCTCCGACGGTGATGGACACTCGGATCTTCGTGGACGGCGACCGTGGATAAGACGAAGCTTGCACTGGTCGGCGCCGGGGCCATCGGCAAGCGGCACCTCTTGGCAATCGACGACGTGGAAGAGGCCGAGTTGGTCGCGATCGTCGACACGGACCCGCGCGTCGAGGAGTTGGCCTCGGCGAGGAACGTTCGCTTCTACGCCACGACAGAGGCGATACTGGGCGATCAGACTCCGGACGGAGTGATCGTCTGCACCCCCACCGATCTCCATCTGGCGCCCGTGCTTGCCTCCCTCGGTGCAGGGGCTCACGTGCTCGTCGAAAAGCCAATCACGGCAACCATGAGCGAAGCGCGAAAAATCATAGAGGCTTCCAAGAAGACCTCCAGACAGGTCCTTGTCGGGCATCACCGGCGCTATTACGGGAACATCCTGAAAACAAAAGAGTTCATCCGTGACGGAGCGCTCGGAGAATTGGTGGGCATCAGTGGGATATGGGCCGTTCGGAAAGCGGAATCCTACTATGAGCCGGAGTGGCGGAGATTGCGCGAGGCGGGTCCGGTTCTCATCAATCTCGTTCACGAAATCGACACCCTCAGGTTCGTCTGCGGAGAGATCATTTCCATCTCCGCCAGGACTCGTCGCGGACTGCGCGATCATCCCAAGGAAGAGACCGCGGCAGTGTTGATGGAGTTCGAAGGAGGCGCCCTCGGCACATTCCTTCTGTCCGATGCAGCTCCATCGCCTTGGACCTGGGAACAGGCGACTGGCGAGAATCCGATCTACCCAAGGACTTCGGAGAATGTCTACCGGTTCGTCGGCTCCGAGGCTTCACTGGACTTCCCCAACCTGGTCCTCTGGCGGCACGCGGGAGGGACGCCGGACTGGAACCATCTGATTACTTCTCAGGCGATGGAGATGAGCTTGGAAGACGCGTACGTCGCTCAGTGCCGTCATTTCTGCGCGGTGATCTCGGGGACGGAGCAGCCTCGAATCACGGCGCTCGACGCCGCCCGGACCCTGGAGGCGACACTCGCGGTTTTCGAAGCCTCCGAGAAGAGAGCGGAAGTTCGACTTTGAGTTCGCGACAACCGGTGTTTCCGGACGATGCGGCGCCGGCTGGCAGCAATCGCGGGGATCGAATCGGTGCTGATTGGCGTTGAAAAGCAAACCGCGCAGCGGAGTCCCAATCCAGCGCGATCAGGGGAGAAGTGATGACATTCGATATCGAAGGTCACAAGTTCATCGTCACCGGCGCCGCAAGGGGCATCGGACTGGCCATCAGCCGGAGGCTCGCCGATCTCGGCGCCGAAGTTTCGGGCTGGGATCTTGAGGTCGACGAAATGGCGTCCGATCAAGCCTTCAAGCATGCGGCAAGGGTCGACGTCACCGATGATGCCGCTGTTCGATCGGCGGCGGAAGCAAGCATTCAGGCGCTTGGCGGACTCCACGGATTGATCGCGAACGCCGGGATCAACGGACCGACGAAACCGGCATGGGAATACACCTTGGCGGAATGGGAGCAGGTGATGAAGGTCGACCTGACCGGCGTGTTCCTCTCAACGACAGCGGTGCTCAACCACCTGATCCAAGAAGGCTACGGCCGATTGGTGATCGTCTCCTCGGTGGCCGGAAAGGAAGGCAATCCGGGCGCCGCAGCCTACGGCGCCGCCAAGGCCGGTGTGATCGGTTTCGCGAAGGGCCTCGCCCGGGAGTTGCTCCCCTCGAACATCACGGTGAACTGCCTCGCCCCAGCGATCACGGAAACCGATCTGATGGAGCAAATGAGCGCGGAATACATTAGCGACAAGAAGTCGCTCATCCCGATGGGACGATTCTGCGCCACTGCCGAAATCGCTGACATGGCTGCTTGGGTGGCCAGCCCGCACTGTTCATTCACCACCGGGCAGGTCTTCGACCTCACCGGAGGAAGGGCGACCTACTGATGCCTCGAACATTGACGAAAGAGGATCTGTGCATCCATCAAGTGTGCGTCTGGAAGCAGAGCAGCTTCGCCGATTCGCTCGACAGTTTCGCGAGGCACGGCGTCACCAAGACTGCCCTATGGCGGCCTATGGTGGACGATGTCGGGGTGAACAAAGCCAAGAGGCTACTCAAGGACTCAGGCGTTTCGGCGATCTCGATGTGTCCGCTGGTCCTGCTTGATCCGGACAAACCACTGGACCGGGTTTCTCGCGAACGGGACCACATACGATACCTGGAGGATGCCGCCGAATTGGGAGTGGAGACCGCGGTGGTGATCACCGGAGGACTTCCCCCGGGAAGCAACGACCTCGCCGGACGACGCCAGGCCGTCCTCGATGAATTGGAGCGCCTGATACCGATCGCCGGAGAATCAGGGCTGAAACTGGCCTTGGAGCCTCTGCACCCCATGGTCTG
>JASLZO010000048.1 GCA_030754805.1 Dehalococcoidia bacterium | reverse complement strand
GGGCCATCGTCTGCGCCAGTAGAGTCTTCCCGCTTCCGGTCGGTCCAACTAGCAAGATATTCGTCTTGTCCAGCTCGACCTCGTCGCCGTCCGGATCCTCGGGCATCGACCCGATTCGCTTGTAGTGGTTGTAGAAACCGACGCTCAGGGCGCGCTTGGCGCGTTCCTGTCCGATCACGTACTCGCTGAGCAGTTTGTAGGTCTCTTGCGGCGTGGGAGGTTTCGGCGCCGCAGCCGCTGGCTCCGGCTCGTCCGTCCCTGGCTCCGGTTGAGACGAAACCTGTTCCTTCAGGATCTGGGTACAAACGTGGACACACTCGTCACAGATGTATACCTGGTCGGGCCCCGCGATGAGGCGTCTCACCTGTGCCTGCTGCTTCCCACAGAAAGAACAGCGGTACGAGCTTCCCTTCGTTCCGGAGCCACCGCTGCCGGAACCGTGCTCTGGTCCGCCGGGGCCTCCGGAAGAGCCAGGTCCTCCGCCCCCACCCCCGCGCGTGCTCATCGCCATCCCCATCCCCCCGGTCTATCTAGTTGCCGCTCGAGCCCGTACCGTTTTCGGATGGCACGGGACCGGAAAGCACCTCGTCGACCAGGCCATATTCCTTCGCCTGGTCCGCCGTGAGATAGTAGTCTCGGTCGGTATCTCGGGCGACCTTTTCGATCGGCTGGTCCGTTCGGTTCGCGAGGATTCCGCGGATAATCTCCTGAACCCGAAGGATTTCTCGCGCCGCAATCTCGATATCCGCGGCCTGGCCTTGGGCCCCGCCGACCGGTTGGTGCATGTGAATCGTCGCGTTCGGCAACGCGTACCGCTTTCCTTTCGCACCAGCGCACAACAGGATCGTTCCCATGCTGGCCGCCATACCCACACAGATCGTCGAGACGTCCGGCCGGATAAGCTGCATGGTGTCGTAGATCGCAAGTCCAGAGGTAATCACCCCACCCGGGCTGTTGATGTAGATGTTGATGTCTTTCTCTGCGTCTTCGCGCTCTAGGTACAGGAGCTGCGCAACAATCAGGTTCGCAACCTGGTCGTTGATTGGCGTTCCAAGGAAGACGATCCGTTCCTTCAGCAACAGCGAGTAGATATCGAACGCTCGCTCACCACGGGCGCCCGTCTCGATGACCATCGGGACGATGTCGGAAGGGTCCTGGATGGACCGATCGTATGGGTTCAACAGGGTCATTCGGTCGTTACTCCTCTTTTTCGGTTTCAGTCTCGTCTGTTTCCTCTGATCCAGGTTCGGCACTGGGTGAATCAGACTCAGCAAGCTTCGCCGGCGCCGGGTCGGGGGGGTTCTCGCCTTTCGCAATCGCAGTTAGATAGTCAACCGCCTTCCGAGCGACCAGTCGGCGCCGCACGGTGTCCTTGGCGGCATCCTGCGAGAAGAGTTCCTCCGCGCTCTGGCGCGCCGCCTCGTCCTCACCCTGTGCCTCCATGAGGCGCCTGATCTCGCCTTCGACGTCGTCGTCGCTCGCCTCTATCCCAGCTTTTTCGGTGAGTTCAGAGATGATCAGAGATCGAACAACGCGCTTCTCGGCCTGCTCTCGCATGGATTCTCGAAGTTCGGTCGGTTCCTGCCCTGTCCGGGCCGCATAGTCCGCCAGTGACATGCCGATCTGGCGCATCCGCTCGTCCTGGTCCTGGAGCATGTGGTCGATCTCGGACTCCACCATCACTGGCGCGAACTCCGCCTTCGCCTGCTGTTCAAGCGCATCCAGGAGTGTTTCTTCGTAGTCAACTGATGCCCGTGACTCGGCCTGGGTTCGGAGATCAGTCTCTACCTGTTCACGCAGAGCCACCATCGTGTCGAACCCATCCATGACGCCTTTGGCCCACTCGTCGTCCATTTCAGGAAGCTTCTGCTCCTTAATCTCGGTCAGCTTCGCGGTGAAGGAAACCGTCTTGCCGCGCAGGTCCTCGTTCGCGTTATCGTCCGGGACCATGAGGGTGAACTCCTTCTCGGTCTCTGGCGCCAAACCGACGAGTTCCTCCGCGAATCCCGGGACCGGCCATGAAGCTCCCTCTTGGAGGGGGAAGCTCATCCCGTCTTCTTCAAGGAAAACGGATGGCTCGGCGTCCGTATTGTCCTCGCTCGGGATAACACCCTTCGCGACGAGTGTCACGAGGTCTCCCGCCTGGGCTGAACGTCCCTCCGCTGGTTCCCACGGCGTCCCTTGCCGGCGCATATTGTCGAGCGCTCCTTGGACATCCTCTTCTTTGACCTCTGGCTCCGTCCATTCGACACGAACCGCGCGGTAGTCACCCAGGTCAGTCAGCGGCATGAGCGGAACCGTCGCCTTGAATGTGATCGGGTCGAGTGATTCGACGTCCGTGATCTCTGGAGGAGCGACCGGGTCCAGGTTTTCCTGTTCGACTGCGTCGTTCGCGGACTTCTCCAGAAGGTCTTCGAGGCCTTCTTGCATGAACGCCTCAGCACCAAGGTAACGTTCGAGGATCGTGCGCGGGGCCTTCCCTCTCCGGAACCCAGGAATCATCGCCGTCTGGACCAGTTTCCGGTACGCCTGCTGTTTGTGGGACTCGATCTCCGATTCCTCCAGTTTTACCTGGAGAAATACCTGTCGGTCTTCAGTTGATTCAGTGCTGATCTTCAAGCGGGCATACCTCAACTCAATTGGGAGCAGGAACGCGTTTCAGTATACAACCGGGCTCCAGAATTCCTTCTCGCGAAGCCGGTCTCAGGACGGTTGCCGAAACTCCAGGTGCAGTTCGGCGAGTTGTTCCTCATTGACGATCGACGGAGCGGAAGTCATCAGGTCCTGGCCGGTCTGCGTCTTGGGGAACGGGATGACCTCACGAATGTTGGCGTCGCCGGCCAGCACCGCCGCCAACCGATCGATCCCGGACGCGAATCCTCCGTGGGGTGGCGCCCCGTATTCGAACGCTTCCAGTAAATGCCCGAACCGATCGCGTGTCTGTTCTTCTGTATATCCTAGAATCCCAAAAATGCGACCTTGCAACCCCTGGTCATGGATCCGGATGCTGCCTGACGCGACCTCATATCCGTTCACCACCGCGTCATATGCCCTGGACAGTACTTCGCCCGGAGCGGAGTCCAGCTTGCCGATGTCTTCGGGGCGCGGGGCCGTGAACGGATGGTGTGCGGATCCCCATCGCCCGGAGTCCTCGTGCCACTCGAACAGGGGAAAGTCGGTGACGAACGCAAACGCGAGTTCGTTCGGATCGGCGAGGCCCAACCGTTCTCCCAACTCATTACGCAGGGCCGAGAGCGAAGCGCGAACGACGTCCTCCGGTCCCGCGACGATCAGTGCCAGGTCTCCGAGCTTTGCTTCCAGAGCCGCACCGATAGCGCGAACCGTTTCGACGCTCAGATGGCTTGAGACGGCCGACCGGACACCATCTTCTTGAAGAGCCGCCACAGGCGCTCCCGCTTCTCCTTCGAGTCCGATCGATACCAAGCCACGGGCGCCGTGTTGGCGAACGATGTCTGTCAATTGGTCGAGTTCCCGACGCGAGAATCCGGCACTGCCCGGTGCCAGGATTCCCTTGACCACCCCGCCCTGCTCAAGGGCGCCCGTCAACACACCCAGCCCGCTACCGCCTGCGATCTCGGAGAGGTCATGCAGCTGCATCCCGAATCGAAGGTCCGGCTTGTCGCTCCCGTATCGTTCCAACGCCTCGGCGTGAGTGATCCGAGGGAACGGCTTTGGCAGGCGCTTCTCGGGGGCAATCTCCTCGATGATCCGGACGTACAAGATTTCCATCAGCGACAAGATGTCGGACTCGTCGACGAAACTCATTTCCAAGTCGAGTTGCGTGAATTCTGGCTGACGGTCTGCACGGAGGTCTTCGTCACGAAAGCAGCGAGCGATCTGGAAGTACCGCTCTACCCCCGCAACCATCAGCAGTTGCTTGAGCTGCTGCGGAGATTGCGGCAGCGCGTAAAAATGCCCTGGATTCACCCGTGACGGCACTAGGTAGTCCCTTGCTCCCTCTGGAGTGCTCTTAATCAGGATCGGCGTCTCGATCTCGAGGAAATCTCGGTCGTCGAGTTCGTCCCGAATGATTTTTACCAAGCGATGTCGCATCCGGAGGTTCTGTGCCATGCGTTCCCGCCTGAGGTCCAGGTAGCGGTACCGCAATCGCAACGCCTCGTCGACCTCGCTCTCCTCGTTGATGTAGAACGGCGGAGTTTTTGCTGGGTTTAGCACCGAGATCCGCACCGCCCGGACCTCGACCTCGCCAGTCGTCATCCGTGGGTTCTCGGTCCCCTCGGGCCGCTTTGCGATCTTCCCTTCAACGGAGATCACCCACTCGTTCCGCACGGTATCCGCCGTTCCATGTGCCTCAGCGACCTCGTGCGGGTCAAACACAACTTGGGCAAGCCCCGAACGGTCCCGCAGGTCCAGGAATATGAGGCCACCGTGATCACGCCGTCGATGGACCCAGCCCGCCAACTGTACGGTCTCGCCGATGTGTTGGGGCGTCAGTTCGCCACAGTCATGGGTCTTAAGCAAGATCTACCCCACCGGAGCCGCTGTTCGCGGCGGATATCCGTTTCAGAACGTAGCACCGATTGTACGGTTCGACCGGCGACGCTGGGTCATGAATCGCGGCGGCGAAACACCTCGACCCACACCTGGTCGATTGCTCCTGGGGCCGGAACACCCGGCTTCCCGATCCGCACTCTGACCTCGTCAATCCCGAGTTCTTTCAGCAGTGAATCTGCAATCTTCTCTGCCAGCGCTTCCAGCAGATTACGGCTTGGGCCCTCGATCACGGCCTTCACGATCCGGTAGGCATCACTGTAGTTGACCGTGTCCTCCAGCCGGTCGGACGCCCCGGCCGCGGACAGGTTTCTCCCCATCTCGACGTCCACGACGAACCGTTGTCCCACACGTCGCTCGTACTCGTGCACGCCGTGATGCCCGAAAAGCACGATCCGGTCCAGCCCGATTCGGTCCGTCATCCGTTTACCGGTAGTACCGGTGCGCCCCCATTCTGTGATCCGGCTGCCAGATTGGCTGACCCCGCGCCAACCGGGTCGCGGCGACGAACCCCACTCCGGCCACGAACCCACCTACGTGTGCCCAGTACGCCACCCCACCACCACTGGCGCCGATCGATGCGACCCCGCTGAAGACCTGCATGAACGCCCAGAAGCCGATCATGAGCACCGCCGGAATCTCCCGCACCATGATGAAGAATCCGAGGAAGATGAGTGTGTGGATCCGGTGGAAAGCGTAGTACATCAAGTACGCCCCAAGTACCCCCGCTACCGCTCCGCTTGCGCCCACCGTAGGTACAACGCTGTCCCAGCTGAACGCTATGTGTGCTGCACCTGCGGCAAGGCCAGCGCCGACGTAGAAGATGGCATATCCACCATGGCCGAGCTTCTCCTCGATATTGTCACCGAACACCCACAGGAACAGCATGTTCCCACCAACGTGCATCAACCCGCCGTGGATGAACATCGATGTCACCAGCGTCGCCCACGTCGGGACCGGCGACGTCAGGTCCACAATCCCTCCACCGGGCAGGTTCTGGATGCCGGCTGAGATACCGCTGGTGAACTCGATAGGCAGAACGCCAAACCGCAAGAAGAACACCTGCTCATCGAACCCCGGCAACGTGAACGTGTAGATGAACACGAGCACGTTCACCACGATGATCGCGATGTTTACGAACGGAGTCCCGTGTCGAGGGACTTCGCGGTCGGAGAGAGGGAGCATCGCGCCTTGATAACGGCCTGCCGGGACGCGGGTCGATCAGATTGGCCTCAGGTTCAGGTCAGAATAGCACTGAGCTCTTCTCAGGCTTGACGATTTGGGGGCGATCAGAGTGGACGCCCATCGTGGGTAGAATCGTGGGCTGCCGCATACGAACGACCCCAACGAGACGGAGGCCCATCGATGCCCGGACCCCTCACGGGACTGCGCGTTCTCGACCTTACCCGAGTTCTCGCCGGACCCTTCTGCACCATGATTCTGTCGGACCTCGGCGCCGAGGTCATCAAGGTCGAACGTCGCGAGGGGGGTGACCTCTCTCGTGGCAGCGGCCCGTTCCTGGAAGGTGAGAGTTACTATTTCATGAGCGTGAATCGCGGGAAGCAAAGCATCACGATTGACCTTGCTCACCCGGACGGCGCCCGTATCCTGCGCGACCTCGCCGGCGAATCGGACGTCCTGGTCGAGAACTTCGTCCCGGGCACAATGGCCCGTTTCGGGCTCGGGTACGACGACCTGAAGACCGTTAATTCACGCCTCGTCTATTGCGCGATTTCCGGCTTCGGTCAGACCGGGCCGTACGCCCGACGACCTGCCCTTGACATCGTGATCCAGGCGATGGGCGGCATCATGAGCATCACGGGCGAGCCCGGTGGAGGACCGATCCGTCCGGGCACGTCGTACGGGGACATTACCGCGGGCCTCTATGCGGTGGTCGGTGTTCTCGCTGCGCTCCAGGAGCGAGAACGTAGTGGGAAGGGCCAACTGGTCGATGTCCCCATGCTCGATTGCCAGCTCTCTGTCCTCGAATCTGCGGTTGGGCGCTATCTATCCACGGGGGAAGTCCCTGGCCCGGTCGGCACCCGCCACCCGACGTTCACGCCGTTCCAGGCTTTCGAGACCGCGGATGGATGGGTGGTAGTCGCGATCGTAGGCGGGGTCCAGGACCAATGGCCGCTCTTCTGCTCCGCGATCGACCACGTCGAGCTCATCGACGACCCCAGGTTCGGCGACGGACACCAACGCACGCTCAATTACGATGCATTGATTCCGTTCCTAACCGACGCGATGCGGAGGAAGACCACCGGCCAGTGGTTACAGGAGTTGGGCGAGTTGGGGATCGCGTGTGGCCCGGTCAACACGGTGGATAAGGCGTTGAATGAACCCGCGGTCCAGGAGCACAGACTCGTCGAGGACGCTCCGCATCCCAGGCTTGGAACGGTCCCATTGGTGCGAACCCCGATCGGACTGTCACGAACGCCGAACGGTCCTCTCGGCGGGCCGGCCGACCTCGGCCAACACACGGACGAGTTATTAACGAATCTGCTGGGCTACGAGCCTGAAGCGCTGACGGCGCTAAAGGGCTCGGAGGCAATCGGGGGAATCGAAGACAGCTGAAGCGAGACGGGGCTACACGGCCAGATCGACCGTGGCATCGTCTACGCTCTAGGACAGGCACTGACTGAGGACCTCGTCGTCGAAGAGGGGCGCGTCACAAACCCTTCGTTCGCCGATTTCAAGTTCATGAACATCAACGACATTCCACCGTTGGAGAAGATCGCCCTAGAGTCCGACCTCGGCCACGGCCCCCACAAGGTCCGCGGCGTGGGCGAACACTCGAACCTCATGCGGGCCCCCGCCGTCGCCAACGCGATCCAGGATGCCGTGGGAGTTCGGATCCCCACCCTGCCAATCACCGCCGAAAGGGTCCACCAGCAACTGCGCGCTATTGGCTGATCCCTTGATCGGGCGGGGGCGGTCTTCCGCCTCCATTTTCGGAATTAGAGTGGGTTTCCACAGGTTCGAATTCCTGATTTGCAAGCGGCGAGCTTGACAATTTCCGGCACGGCAGCCGAAACTGACTGTACTCCGTTAGCTAC
>JASLZO010000047.1 GCA_030754805.1 Dehalococcoidia bacterium | reverse complement strand
GAAACTCGCCGCATCTCACTGAGCCTGCGGCGTACACAGAATGACCCCTGGCAGGTTGCCGTGGGCCAGTTCTCGGAAGGGCAGATCGTCGAGGGGACGGTTACCCGGCTCGCAGCATTCGGTGCCTTCGCTCGGCTCGAAGGAAACGTCGAGGGCCTCATCCACATCTCAGAATTGACCGATCACCATATACGGCACCCGAAGGAGGTTGTCACGGAAGGCGAGTCTTACCAACTCAAGATTCTCCGCATCGAACCGGAGCGTCGGCGGTTGGGGCTCAGCTTGCGTCAAGCCGAAGGTTAGCTAGAGTGGTTATCAAGCGCGGGCCTTCCCCGCTGAACGGCGGGATAGGCAAGGAGAACTATGGCTAGCAGATTTGAAAAGTTCTCAGAACGGGCACGGCGGGTATTATCGCTTGCCCAAGAAGAGGCGCAACACTTCAACCACAACTACATCGGGACCGAGCATGTGCTGCTTGGCCTCGTGCGGGAACCGGAAGGCGTCGGAACACGAGTCCTAGTGTCCCTGGGTGTCGACCTTTCAAAGGTCCGCTCGGCAGTGGAATTCATCATCGGCCGAGGCGAAAAGCAGACATCCGGTGACGTCGGCCTCACCCCTCGCGCCAAGAAGGTCATTGAACTGGCAGTCGATGAGGCCCGCCAGATGACACACCATTACATCGGCACAGAACATCTCCTGATTGGCCTCTTACGGGAGGGTGAGGGCGTCGCGGCCGGCGTCCTGGAGAGCCTTGGTGTGAACCTCGAACGCGTTCGCGCAGAGACCTCGCGCATCCTCAGCCAGTCCGGACCGCAGGGCGGATCCCGTCAGGTCACAAGGACGCCCACGCTGGATCAACTCGGCGTCGATCTCACCACCATGGCACGCGAGAGCAAGCTGGACCCGGTGATAGGCCGGTCGAAGGAAATCGAACGCGTCGTTCAGATCCTCTCACGACGAACGAAGAACAACCCGGTTTTAATCGGCGAACCCGGCGTTGGCAAGACCGCCATCGTCGAGGCGCTCGCGCAGCGAATCGTTTCTGGAGATATCCCAGACAGTCTGGGTGGGATGCGCCTCGTGACCCTCGACATGGGCGCTCTGGTTGCGGGCACCAAGTACCGCGGCGAGTTCGAGGAACGCCTGAAGAAGGTTGTCGAGGAGATTAAAGGCTCAAAGAACACGATTCTCTTCATCGATGAGATGCACACCCTCGTCGGAGCCGGCGCTGCCGAAGGCGCCGTCGACGCGTCGAACATCCTTAAACCGTCCCTTGCCCGCGGTGAACTACAAACGATCGGCGCAACGACCCTGGATGACTACCGCAAGCACGTTGAACGGGATCCCGCTCTCGAACGCAGGTTCCAACCGGTGCGGGTCGAGGAACCTGCCTCGAACGAGACCGTCGAGATTCTCAGGGGCATCAAGGCGCGTTACGAAGAACATCACCGTCTCAAAATCGGAGACGACGCACTGACGGCTGCGGCCAACTATGCATCTCGCTATATCGCGGATCGGTTCCTCCCTGACAAGGCGATCGACCTCATCGACGAGGCGGCGAGCCGCGTCCGCATCAAAGCATCGGCGATGCCGATGTCCGTGAAGGAAGCCATGCGCGCGCTCGAGCGCATTCGTAAGGAGAAGGACACGGCGATCGCGGCCGGAAACTTTGACTTCGCCGGCGAGATGCGTGAGCGCGAAGTCAGTCTTGCCGAACGCATAGCTCGGCTCGAACAGGAGTGGCAAGAAGAACGGACCGGTTCGCAACCGGAAGTCACAGAAGAAGACATCGCGCAGGTCGTCAGCATGTGGACGAACATTCCTGTTACGCGCCTGGCGTCCGAGGAAACCGAGCGCCTTCTCCACATGGAAGAGAACCTCCATGGCCGAATCATCGGCCAGGACGAAGCGGTCATCAATGTCTCGAAGGCGGTTCGCCGTGCCCGTGCCGGGCTCAAAGACCCGAGACATCCGATCGGCGTCTTCCTTTTCCTCGGTCCCACCGGCGTCGGTAAGACTGAACTCGTCCGTGCCCTGTCAGAAAACATGTTCGGCTCAGAGGACTCGATGATCCGCCTGGACATGTCCGAATTCATGGAGCGGCACACCGTCGCGCGGTTGGTCGGCGCCCCGCCTGGGTACATCGGATTCGAGGAAGGCGGCCAACTGACCGAAGCCGTTCGCCGCAAGTCGTACTGCGTGATCTTGCTCGACGAGATCGAGAAGGCGCATCCCGAAGTCTTCAACATGCTCCTACAGATTTTCGACGACGGCCACCTGGCCGACGCAAAGGGTCGCAGGGTCGATTTCAGAAACGCCGTCATCGTGATGACGTCGAACATCGGAGCCGAGGCCATCCGGAAGGATTCCTCGATCGGCTTCTCACTCAAGGGTGATATGTCGTCCGAGCGCCAGGCATCTTACGAACGGATGAAAGAGAAGGTTCTCAACGAGGTCAAGCAGTATTTCCGGCCCGAGTTCCTGAACCGAATCGACTCCCAGGTCGTCTTCCACGTGCTCTCCCACGAACACATTCGCTCTATCGTCGACCTGATGCTGGTGGGTATGGAGAAGCAGCTTGAAGAGAAGGAAATCACGATTGAGGTGACCGACCCTGCGAGGGACTGGCTGGGGGAGAAGGGTTACGACGAAACCTTCGGGGCCCGACCACTCCGCAGGGTCATCCAGAACGAGATCGAAGACCATCTGTCAGATCTCCTTTTGCAAGGCGATATCCAGGAGGGCGACACGGTTCTCATCGACGTTGACGACGACCAAAAGTTGACGCTCGAACCGAAAGAGCGCCCAAGCGCGAAGAAGCAAGAAGAAACGACAGAGGAACCCGAAGAGGAACCCGTGGCTCCCTAAACGATTCGATCCATGCATGGAGAAGGCCCGTCCCGCATGGGGCGGGTCTTCTCTTGTTGGAGGAACCAGGGCCTCCCTTGACACCGGTGCGACCGGCCTCCTTTGCTAAAATTTAACCACCAGCGAATGACCACCCCCGAACAGAAATACGCCAGGCTCCAGTCAATCTTCCGAAATCTTGGCGAAGTGGTGGTTGCCTTCTCGGGCGGCGTTGATTCCAGCTACCTCTTCTCCGTCGCGGTGGATGAACTCGGTGACCGTGCCCTGGGCGCGACTGCCCTCTCCCCTACCTTTGCCGCGGTAGAAGCCGACGATGCCCGCGAAGTCGCCACTTATCTGAAGGCGCGCCACGAACTCTTCGATACGGACCAACTCGAGATACCTGGGTTCGTCGAGAATGACGGCCGCCGTTGCTACTTCTGCCGCGTGGACATGTTCACCGGAATCAAGGAGATCGCTTCCTCCCACGGAATCCGCTGGGTCGTGGATGGCACGCTCGTTGATGACCTCGGCGACGTGCGGCCCGGCCTTAAGGCCCGAGACGAAAACGGCGTGCGCAGCCCGTTCGTTGAAGTTGGGTTGACCAAGGATGAAGTGCGAACCCTGGCCCATAACCGAGGCTTGCCGAACTGGGATAAACCCTCTGAATCCTGCCTCGCCTCCCGGATACCACTGGGCGTGCCGGTCTCATTCGACCTGCTCGAGAAAATCAGCAGAGCCGAAGCGGTCCTTCACGAACTCGGTTTCCGACAGGTCCGCGTCCGCCACCACGGCGCGATCGCCCGGATCGAAGTGGACTCGGACGAGATTTCACGACTGCTCGACCCTGACGTGCGAGCACCCGTGACAGAACGCATCCGCCAGATTGGCTACGCGTTTGTCACCGTAGACCTCGCTGGGTACCGCACCGGGAGCTTGAATATCCGTAGCGCTACCCCGGTCAAGGTCGGCGGCAGGACCGCCTGACTCCCACCCGTCCGGAGCGGCGCCAGCTGAACTCCTAATGCGTATCGCCTACTTCCACGGTTCCAGCGGCGCCAGCGGCGACATGCTGCTCGGAGCTCTCGTCGACGCCGGGGCCCCGCTCGAACGCCTCCAGGCCGCCATCGATTGCCTCGGTGAAGACGCCCCCACGTTGGAGGAGCAGCAGGTGGATCGTGGCGGGATGAGGTCAACCAAGGTCGACGTCCTCCTCAGCAAGCCGATCCCACGGTCGGAAGGCCACTCTTCGCCGCGACCGCTGCGGGAATTGCTTGATCGAGTCGAGAATTCGACGCTCCCGAACCAGGTCAAGACCGACTCTCTCCACATCCTGAACCGGATCGGCGAAGCGGAAGCACGAGTCCACGGCGTCCCGACGGATGAACTCGCGCTGCACGAACTCGGCTCAGACGACACCCTTGCAGACATCATTGGCACCGTCTCAGCGCTCGTCGAACTCGGCATCGAGCACGTATTCAGCGCTCCGCTTCATATCGGTTCTGGGGTGGTCCGGAGTCAGCACGGGACCCTCCCCGTTCCCGTTCCTGGAGTCACCGAACTCGTGAAGGGTTCCGGTGCCCAGATCATCAGCCCGCCGACTTCCGCTCGCGACGTGGGTGAACTCCTCACCCCGACCGGCGCAGCCCTTCTGACCACAATCGCGACGTTCGAGGCTCCGACCATGAGCATCGACGCCGTCGGGTACGGCGCCGGCGGCCGAAACCCAGATGAACGGCCGAACGTGCTCACCCTCTGGATCGGCGATGCTGACACGGCAACCAAGGCCGCTTCCAACATGATCGTCATAGAGACCAACATCGACGACATGAACCCGGAACTGTTCGGCTACGCCAGGGAGGCTCTTTCGGCTGCCGGCGCCAGGGACGTTTGGTTGTCTTCCATCCAGATGAAGAAGGATCGGCCCGGCACTCTCCTCAGCGCCATCACGCCCGCGGACCGCGAACGGCAGGTCGTAGATGCGCTCTTGAAGGAGACATCGACGCTCGGCGTCCGCGTCACGCCGGTCCGTCGATGGGAAGCCGACCGCACCTCGGAAACCGTGGACACTCGGCTCGGCCCGATCCGAGTGAAGTTGAAGGTCCTCGATGGCCGCCCGGTCTCGGTTGCTCCTGAATACGACGACTGTCGAGACATCGCGCGCCGGACCCGTATGCCAATATTGGAGGTGATGCGAGTCGCACAACGCGCCGCGGACGATCGGTTTTTGTGAGCCACTCGGCGATACGCTACCCCCTGCCAGAAGGCTGATTTCCTTGACTCGTGTTTCGGCCCACCCATATACTCGGATGGGCTAGCAGGTGCTAGCTCGTTTTTCTGTTACGGGTCATCGGACGTCCGACACGGATGCCCGAGTAGCGCAGTGGTAGCGCAGCCGATTTGTAATCGGCAGGTCAGCGGGTTCGAATCCCCTCTCGGGCTCCATGGCCCGGTGACAGCGCCCCCCGAACGGCGGAAGATAGTAGCGACGGAAGACAGAACGCAACAGTGATGGCAGGAGGCAACGCGAGCCCGCATAGCTCAGACAGGTAGAGCACGTTCTTGGTAAGAACGGGGTCACCAGTTCAAATCTGGTTGTGGGCTCCAACTAGCAGGAGGCCGATTCGAGATGGCGAAGCAGAAGTATGTCCGGAACAAGCCCCACATCAACGTGGGCACGATCGGTCATGTCGATCACGGCAAGACCACATTGACCGCCGCAATCACCAAGGTCCTTGCCCAGAAAGGTGAGGCTCAATTCCGCGCGTTCGACACCATCGACAACGCGCCGGAAGAAAAGGCCCGCGGTGTCACCATCAATATTTCGCATGTCGAGTACGAAACGAACACGCGCCATTATGCGCACGTGGACTGCCCCGGGCACGCTGACTACATAAAGAACATGATTACCGGCGCGGCCCAGATGGACGGCGCAATTCTTGTGGTGAGTGCGCCTGACGGCCCGATGCCCCAGACGCGCGAACACATCCTGCTCGCCCGCCAGGTGGAGGTGCCGCGCATCATCGTTTACCTGAACAAGGTTGACATGATGGACGACGAGGAACTCCTCGACCTTGTCGAACTCGAAGTCCGCGAACTCCTCTCCCGATACGATTTCCCGGGCGACGACATCCCAATCATTCGTGGTAGCGCTCTCAAGGCGCTCGAGAGCGAGTCGCCCGATGCGGACGCCGAAGAGTTCAAGTCGATTCTCGAGTTGATGGACGCCGTCGACTCCTACATCCCCGAGCCTGACCGACCGAAGGATCTTGACTTCCTCATGCCGATCGAGGACGTCTTCGGCATCAAGGGCCGCGGAACCGTCGTCACCGGACGCGTTGAGCGCGGAATGCTGAAAATCGGCGATGAGGTCGAAATCGTGGGCTTCGGCGAGCAGCGAAAGACCGTCACCACTGGCATCGAGATGTTCCACAAGACGGTCGATGAGACTGAACCCGGCGACGCGGTCGGACTCCTGCTGCGTGGCGTCGAACGCGACGACGTCGAGCGGGGGCAGGTGGTCGCGAAACCGGGCACCATGACTCCCCATACGGAGGCAGATGCCCAGGTGTACGTCCTTTCCCGGGAAGAAGGGGGCCGCCATACGCCGTTCTTCAACGGGTACAAACCGCAGTTCTATATCCGAACCACGGACGTCACCGGATCCATCGATCTCCAGGAGGGCGTTGAGATGGTCATGCCGGGCGACAACACAATCATGAAGGTCAAGCTAATCACTCCGGTCGCCATGGAGGAGGGCCTCCGCTTCGCCATCCGGGAAGGCGGTAGAACCGTCGGTTCGGGCGTCATCACAGAAGTCACGGCGTAGTCGCCGCGCCCCGGCGGGGTATCGAAGGGAAGGGATCCGATGGCCAGAAAAGGGAACAGGGTGCTCATCACGTTCGCGTGCACGGATTGTCGCGAGCGGAACTACCACTCGGAAAAGAACCGGCGGAACGACACTGGACGCATGGAGTTCAACAAGTTCTGCTCCCGCTGTGGCGGCCGACGGCTCCACCGCGAGATTAGATAGGCCACCCCGAGCGATACCGCTGCTTCACGCGTGAACTGAATGGCCAGACCTAGATCACAGGCTTCCAATCGCAGCCGGGACGGAGCCCGTCCCAATCCGGGCGCGCTGCCGCGTGAAGTGATATCAGAGTTGCGGAAGGTCACGTGGCCGTCGCGTGAAGAGACGGTACGGCTGACGATCATGGTTTTGATCGTTTCTGCAATGATCGGCCTCTTCTTGGGCGCAGTTGACTACATCTTCAACCTCGTGGTCACCCGCACGCTCGTCGGCTAGCCGAGCCGCAAGAACAGGACACCATTATGGTCGCCAAACCACAGGAAGAGACCCAGGGGGAAACCACCTCAAACTGGTACGTCGTTCACACGTATTCAGGTCAGGAGGATCGCGTACGCAAGAACCTCGAATACCGGGTCGAGTCGTTGGACGTCGAGAATCGAGTGTACCGCGTCGTCGTCCCAACCGAGGACGAGGTCGAGATTCGCAGTGGTCAAAAGCGGACCATTACCCGAAAAGTATTCCCAGGCTACATCCTCGTGGAGATGGCCCTGGACGATGAGACCTGGCGGGTCGTTCGCGAAACTCCCGGCGTCACCGGGTTCGTCAGCAGTGGCGATCCTCCCCGTCCCGTCCCGCTTGGCCATGATGAGGTCCAGGACATTCTCCGGCAGATGGAGGCTGGGGCACCGCGCCTGAGGATCGGCTATCAGCAGGGGCAGAGCGTTCGGATCACGGACGGC
>JASLZO010000046.1 GCA_030754805.1 Dehalococcoidia bacterium | reverse complement strand
GGTCGCGAAACTCTGTCCCGCTCAACGCATCGAGCACGTAGAGATTGTGGTCCAACGAAGGAACGTAGAGCCTGCCCCCGTCCAGCAGCAGTTCCGCCCAGATCCAGTTGCCCGTTTCGAATGGTTCGAGCCACCGCGGTGACCCGTCATCGACATCGACGGCATAGACCTTCGTGTCGAACGATCCGAAATACACCGTATCGCCGTCAACAATCGGACGGGCACCGATACCCGCACCCGTGGTGACCTGCCATTTTTCTTCGCCTGCTCGGCCACCGGTGACCGGATCGTCTTGCGCATAGACCGCGTGCAGCACTCCGTCCAAGGTGCCCACGATTGCCAACCCATCGACGATGGCGGGCGTAGACCAGATATCACCTTCCGTCGAGAAACTCCATCGAACGGTCCCGGTCACGCCAGAGCCAGTCGGAGGCTCGACGCCATACAGCGTCCCGTCCTCACTCCCGATCACAATGAGGTTTCCGGCCAACGCCGGCCCTCCCACGAAGGCAGAGTCACCGGCGAACCTCCAGGCTTCCTGTCCGGCCACGACGCCTAACCCCAGATCGGTGTTCAAACGAATCGCGTACAGAGAACCTCCGAATCCACCGGCATACACAAAGGTTCCATCGGTGATCGGGGAGCCAAACACGGCCGTGACGCTGTTCCGCCCTTCCTCCGTCCGCAGGCTCCACAGTTCCGAGCCATCAGCGGTGGAGACCGCAATCACCTCGCCACTCTTCGTCCCCAACACCACCGTCGTCTCATCGATCAGAAGCGGCTTCGCCCACGTGGTGGTACCGAAGAAACGCCCTGTCGCCGAGCAGCCGGTACCAAGGATCAGCAGGGCCAGGAGCCCAATGAGTAGTGTCCCAGGTGCTCCGCGCACCCGTATGTTTCTACGGAACAGGATCGTATCCCCCCGAGCGCGAAAGTGGGTGACATCGCCCAAGTCGCTTGATCGCGAGCCAAGCCCCTTGCATCCCACCATGTCGGTCAATCGCCTGGCGTGCATAGATGGAACACGTCGGCGTATACCGACACGCGGACAGCACATACGGCGATAGGACGAGTTTGTACATGCGGAGGATTCCAAGGGCAACGATTCTCATCTCAACGCCTCGGTGCTCCTCGCTTCTTCCACTCCAATGGGGTCGTCCCCGCTTTGCTTCAACATTCCCGCCCGCGAAAAAGCGTCTCTCACTGCAACCGCCAACCTCGCGAACGATGAGTCCGCCGCCGCCGGCCGAGCAATCAGGACCACGTCGAATCCAGGCTGGACTGAAAGCTGACGAACTGTCTCCTGGAGCCGGCGCTTCACCCGGTTACGAATCACCGCTCCGCCCACGCGCTTGCTGACGGCGAACCCAAAACGGGAACTCGCCAGTGAGTTGGGTGTCGAGCGTACGATCACTAATCCGTTCGCTCTCCCCTTTGCCTGTTGCGCCACTTCAACGAAATCTGCGTGGCGCTTCAGCCGCATCTGCGGCGGCAGTCCCATTCAGACGGCCCTAGGGAGCCAGCCGGTGTCGCCCCTTTGCCCTCCGGCGCGCAAGCACGTTACGACCACCCGGGTCGCTCATGCGATGGCGAAACCCGTGGACTCGCTTCCGACGCCGGACCTTCGGCTGGTAAGTGCGTTTGGGCATGACTGCCTTGGGAGTATACGGGCGCCTAATAGCTGCTGCAAACGCTCAAGCGGTCCCGCTGTCGGCACAATCCGCAGAATCAAAGCGGTCGTTTTCCTGGCAAGCCCACGCGTCGCGGAAATCGCGGGGGAGTCGGCGCAACTTTTTCGAGAATGATCGTCGACCCGATCCCTGTTTCTCGTTCGGCCGCATCGAAAGGTCGGAGGCGCCCTCCAACGGAGGCGATCGCGCCCGATGCCGCCTTCGTCTCTTCTTCCCAGTTCGGACCACGGGGAAGCAGCACCACACCGCCCACACGCGCGAATGGAAGGCAAAGTTCCGCCAGCATCCGCACCGATCCAACAGCCCGCGCCGTAACATAGTCGTAGACTTCGCGGTGCTCGACGGCCCGACCCGCGTCTTCCGCCCGCGCGTTCACCACAACCGTACCCGCGATCGAATCCCCAACGAGACCGATTACGTGCGACAGGAACGAGACCTTCTTTCCGTTCGCGTCAAGCAGCGTCACGTCCACTCGACGACCCAAGGCAATCTTCAAGGGGACTCCCGGGACGCCCGCACCGGTTCCGACATCGATCAAACGAATCGGATCGGCCCCTACCGTCTCGATTAGCGAGATCAGGTCAAGGCTGCCGAGAATAAGTACTCGTTCAATCTCGCTGGCGTCCAGCGTCCCCACAAGGTTGAACCGGCGGTTCTGCTCGACAATCTCGTCTCGGTAGCGGTGAAGTGCATCAATCTGGTCTCGATCGAGCGAAACACCGTTCGCCAGCGCCGCATTGCGGAGCGAGATTCCAGGGGCTTGGCTATCAGTCATGAAGAGCGAAGAAGTCGCGTGGTTGGCCAAAGCTGGAGACCAGTTCTCGATAGCGGCCAGTATGGTGGGCGATACTGGACTCGAACCAGTGACCTCAGCGATGTCGACGCTGCACTCTAACCAACTGAGCTAATCGCCCACGCGAAATGGCTACCCAGTTTACGGCACTCCCCTTCGAACCCGGTCAAGGGGCACGAACCCGATGCGGGCCCAGCACCCCACTAGCGAGGGGAGCCGTTCGACGGGTCATAGCCACTCTCTTCGTAGATTGTGCGAGCCTGCAACCCGACGAGCGAAGCCGGTCTCATGGACGGGTGATTGTCCAGATAGGACTGCACGATCGCGTGGCCGATCGCGTGGCCCGACCACAGCGGCACCCGATCGCTATCACCGAACAGGTAACGGCGAATCTCGGTCGGATGCGTGATTTCGAGCCGTCGGTGGACCTGGGGCCACACAGCAGACTCGTCTTCCCGCGACAGCTCCGTCACCCACCGGGGCAGGCGTTCCGGGTAGATCTCCTGAGCGAACGCGTCTGCCATACCCTCCGTCAACATTGCGTCGAGCAGCGTGTCCGACTCCTCGCTCTTCACGTAGACCATGCGCCCGCCCACCATGCTCCGGGGAAACAGGTAGTTCCGCACCAAATGGATGTACTCGTGACAGGCCATGTACGCCAGGATTTCCGACCAATGAGGGACGGGCCAGAAGAAAAGCAACGTCATCTGGCTTCCCAGGCTCACCCCGGTGACACCCTGCATTAGCTCCGTTAGGACACGACTCTGTCCGTCTCCCAGCATCAGGATCACGCGCGCCATCAGGTCGGGCCGCGGCAGCACGTCGGCTGACCGTACCAGCGCCGTCTCGACCACGTTTCTCGGTGTGGCCGCATCAACGGCGTTAATTCCCTGGACGAATGCTTGAAGGTCCGTGTCACCGACCTGGGACGAGGCCCAGCGCTCCCCGATGTCGATCAACGCCGGGTCGAGCCCGGAAAGAAGTCGTCTTAGGTACGTCCTCGATCGCCCGTGGAACGCGGTCAACGGGTCATCCGTCGTCGGGTCCTCTTGCCTCAACGCCTCCTCGGCGTAATGGCCGATGAGCCGGTAGGCCGGAACGACGGTTAGTCCCCGGGGGGTTCGGCGGGCCACGCTTCAGGCTTCAGGAGAACGCCCCTTCAGAGGCGTATCGCGCGATCTCCTCCTTGGACAGCCCCAGCAGGCCCGAGAGCAATTCCTGGTTGTCTTCGCCCGGTTTCGGAGCGCCACGACGCACCCGCCCGGGGGTTCGCGAGAACCGCGCCGTCATACCAGGATGCTCTACCCTGCCTGGCACCGAATGGTCGACATCCAGGATGTATCCGCGAGTGCGAAGCTGGGGATCGCGATAGAGGTCTTCACCGTTCGCTACCACACCCGCCGGCACCCCGGATCTCTGGCACCGGTACATCACCTGATGGGGAGTTAACGTTGCCGTCCATCCGCTGATCATCCTATCCAGTTCGTCATGGTTCTCATGTCGCGAGTCCAACGTCGCGAACTTGGCGTCGCCGGCCAGGTCTCCTCGGCCCATCAGTGTGGCCAGAGCACCCCACGAAGCATCGTCCGGACACGAAATCGCTACCCATCGGTCGTCGCCCCAACACGCGTATATCCCCTGTGGAGCGGCGTTCGGGTCGCGGTTCCCCCAGGGCTCGGGAGCCGAAGGCGCGAGCGAGTCTTCGAGGAACGCCATGCCCACCATGCCAGCGGCCGCCTGGAACTGGGCGAGTTCCACTCGTTGACCCTGGCCGGTCCGGTCTCGATGACGCAGGGCCGCCATCGCCGCCAGTGCCAGGTTGCCGGCGGTGATGAAGTCTGGGTATGCGTTCTTCCCACGAAGAGGCCATTCGGACCCTGCTTCACCCCAGAGGTAGCCCAGGCCGGTAAACGCCGTCAGGCACTGGCCCACGGCGACGTAGTCCTTCATCGGGCCGGACGAACCGTATCCAGGGCAGCTGATCATGATGATGTCCGGCTTCCCCGCCCGAAGTGCCTCGTAGCCGATTCCGAACCGGTCCATGGCGGTCGGGGCATTGTTCTCAACCACGATGTCCGCCTCGGCTGCCAGTCGCAGGAACAACTGCTGACCCGACTCCGTATGCAGGTCCAGAGAAACCGATCGCTTGTTCCGGTTGATCTCCCCGTAGGTCGCGTGTCCGTTCAGCCACGCGGCAGGGTTTCGGTCTCGGTCCCAAATGCGTCCATCGTTGAATTGGGTCGACTCGACTTTGATAACGTCCGCGCCGTAGTCCGCGAGGAACCGTGTTCCGAACGGCGCAGCCCAGACCCGCTCGAACGCGAGGATCCGCACACCATCCAAGGGAAGCGCTGGCCCATCCCCGTTCGACCCGCCGGAAACTCCCGCCGGTTGTCGAGTCGGACTCCTTTCCTGCGGAACGTTCGAGAGGATCTCGTCGGAATGCTGACCGAGCGTTGGTGCTGAACGGTGCAGCTGCCACGGGGTTTCGGAGAAGACTGCACCCGCGCCCGGAGCCACGTACTTACCAAGCGTCGGATGTTCGGCGTCGATGAAATACCCTCGCTCCCGCGCGTGCTCGCTTTCCTTGAACCTTGTCGGGCCGTGGGCCGGGGCAACCGTGATGCGCCTTCGGGAACCCTCTGCCAGAAACTCTTCGGTCGTAAACCGCGCCACGAACGCGGCGCACCGTTCGTCGATGAGGTCGTGGTCCGGTTCTCGATTGCTCAGGATCTCGTACTTGGGATCCATCAACACCGGGTCCTGAGTCCAGGCCGTCAGCTCCGGCCATGAGCGAGGGCCGGTCAGCGCCAGCATGGCCCAGCCGTCCTTTGTCCGGTAGTACTGACTAGGACCAACCCCTCCTCGGTTCGGGCGCCGCGCGCCGATGTCCTGGGAGCTCGCGAACCGGACCAGTGCCAGGTTTTGGTGGGCCGCCACTTCCTGCAGCGACACCTCTACCGCCTGCCCGGCACCCGTCTTGTCCCGTTCACGAAGCGCGATCAAGGTCGCGAACGCGGCATGTAAGCCGCCTAATTGATATGCCTGGTACCGCGGCGGGTTGAACGGCGCCGGTTCGGGAGCCCCTTCCTGGTGGATCAATCCAGCGATCGCATTCACGACGATATCGGCGCTTCGGAAGTCTTTGTACGGGCCGCTCCTGCCAAACGGGGTGATCGACGTCATGACCAACCGTCGATCATTGGCAGATAGGCTCTCGTAGTCGAGGTCTAACGATTCGAGATACCCGTTCGGGAAGCTCTCCAAGACGGCATCCGCCCCGCGGACCAATTTCCTGAGCGAATCCTGGTCGGCAGCCGACTCGAGGTCAAGGACGATTCCTCGCTTGTTCGAGTTTGCGTGAAGGAAGTACAGGCTCCGGTCCACGTCCGGTCCGCGGTCTGCGAACGGCGCCATTCGCCTGCTCGCGCTGCCGTCGGTAGGTTCGACCAGCACCACGTCCGCGCCGAGATCGGCAAGGTAGCGACCAGTGTTTTGGCCCTCCGGCCCCGTCAGGTCGATGATTCGAAGCCCGGCAAGCGCTCCATCTGCGCCCGGCCCGTTCAACCCTTCCACCATGGTCCCCCCAGAAAGCGTTGTTCAAGGATTCGTTCGGGGAATATCTGCTCGTCGACTCGGAAACCGCATCAGGATAGGAATGCCCCCATATACAGTCAACGTGGACCATAATCTGTAGTCATGGAAGCTGCCCGCAACCGGTTGATGGCATCTCTCTCCCGTCACATTCGGGAACCCAGGGTGATGGACGCCATGGCAAACGTCCCCCGTGAGCTGTTTGTCGGCGAACAGGTGCGCGAACGCGCGTACGACGACGTGGCCCTCTCTATCGGCGATGGACAGTCGATATCCCAGCCGTTCATGGTCGCAGTAATGACGCAGGCGCTGGAACTGACTGGCACGGAACGCGTGCTCGAAGTCGGTACCGGGAGCGGATATCAAGCCGCCGTTCTGGCCCAGCTGTGCGATCGTGTCGTCACAGTCGAGCGGATACCCGCTTTAGCGAACGTTGCCCGAGCGCGCCTGAAGAAATTGGGATGCGAGAACGTCGAGGTCCACCTGGCGTGGCCAGAGGATCCACTGGGCTGCGCCGCATTGGCCCCGTATGAAGCCGTCGTCGTGACCGCAGCGGCGCCCCATGTGCCTCAAGTACTGCTGGCTCAGGTGCGTACCGGCGGGAGGATCGTCATCCCGGTTGGAGACCGTGACGAACAACAGTTGCTCCAGGTCAGCGTCACTCTCGACGGAGACACCACCTCCAGGCGGCTCACCCGTTGCCGCTTCGTCCCGCTGATAGGGCCCGACGCCTGGCCGGCAGCAGTTCCGTCTGAGCCTGCCGCGAGAGAGCCTTATGACGGTTCAGATGGGCATTCGGAGTAAACTGAATCACCAAAAGGAGCGTACCTCCTACGTCCGTGAACCGGGGCATACCCAGGCGCCGCCAACGTGGGCTGTAGTGTGGAGGAGATCGGGATGCGGCTAGATATCAAACGCATCGGTGGGTTCTCGTTCGTCGCCCTCGCGGGGTTGATGGCGTTCACGGTGACGCTCCCACCGACCACCGGTGAGAGAAACGCGGACCGTTGGACCGTCTACAACATGGCGAACACCAGTCTCTCCAGCTGGTTCTTGACCGAGATATTCGAGGACAGCAAGGACCGCCTGTGGTTCGCCGGGTTCGACAACGGCGCCAGTGTCCTGGACGACGGCGCAATGCGGACCTTCAACGCGACCAATAGCGTAATCGAAGAACGCGTGACGTCGTTCATGGAAACGTTGTCCGGCGACATCTGGCTCGGCAACGAAGACGGTGTCGCAATCTGGGACGGTGCCACATGGTCGTCGCTCGAGATGTCTGAAGTCCCTCTCGGAACCAGTCACGTATCGACTCTCTTCCGGGATTCTTCGGACCGGGTATGGGTCGGAACCTGGGGCGGCGGAACTGCAGTTCTGGACGGCGAGGTCTGGACTGGCTACTCATCCGCGGACGAGTTACCGGGTGACCAGGTGTGGTCGATCGGAGAGGATGTGGCGGGCACCGTCTGGATCGGGACCCGCACTGGGCTCGCCAGTCTGTCTTCCGACGGCGACTGGAGCGTCTACACCACTGAGAACAGCGATCTCGTGAGCAACCGCGTCAAGTCCATCTCGTATGACAACGACGACAACATCTAC
>JASLZO010000045.1 GCA_030754805.1 Dehalococcoidia bacterium | reverse complement strand
GATTACCTGGTATTGCAGTAGTGGGAGGCCCATCCACGGGAGAGACTGCTTCGGGCGGCCCATTCGCAACGATTCCCCCGCGGCAAGGATGATGATTGAAAAAGAAGACACGCGACAGGTTCGGGAGACGGCTCAGCGACGTGCGTCCACGATCCCGCGCACCCGGTCGAGGATGCGGTCGGCCACGTCGCGTTTTGACATCAGGGGTAGCTCTTCCTGCGCTCCGTCGCGGTCGAGGATGACCACCCGGTTGTTATCAACGTTGAACCCCGCGTCGGTCGCCGAGACATCGTTCGCCACGATCAAATCCAGGCCTTTGCGAGATAGTTTCTCTTTCGCGTTCCCCAACAAATCTTCGGTTTCAGCCGCGAAGCCGACCTTCACTCCGGGAAGCTCCCGGACCGTGGCGAGGATGTCGGGCGTCTTCGTCAGCTCGAGCGTCATCCGAGTCTCCCATGTCTTCTTCATCTTCTGCCCAGCCGCGCTCGCGGGCTCCCAGTCGGCAACCGCTGCGGCCATCACCAGAGCATCCGCGCCGGCGCGCAAAGCAGACTCGACCGACGCGAGCATGTCCCGCGCGCTTCCGACCTTCACCACTTCGATCAGATCGGGGTCTGTGAGCGCAGTCGGTGCCGTCACCAGGGTGACGCGCGCGCCGCGGTCGCGGGCTGCCTCTGCGATCGCATACCCCTGTTTGCCGGACGAGCGGTTGGTAATAATCCGAACAGGGTCGATCGGTTCCTGGGTCCCGCCCGCGGAAACCACGACGTGCATGCCGGCGAGGTCGCCGGCCGAGCCTCCTCCGATAGCCTCATACAGCGCGTTCAGAACCGTTGACGTC
The DNA here is from genome assembly GCA_030754805.1 of Dehalococcoidia bacterium. Lineage (GTDB taxonomy): Bacteria > Chloroflexota > Dehalococcoidia > UBA6926 > UBA6926 > JASLZO01. The sequence goes on along the minus strand of JASLZO010000045.1, from coordinate 7,035 downwards.
TCCTCGAGGCGGCCTCTTCCCATCTCTCCGGAAGCCAGTCGTCCTTCAGCTGGGCCGATGAACGAGAATCCGCGGGACTCAAGCGTCGAGACGTTTTGCCTCATCGCGGCGTTGGCCCACATGCGGCCCTCCATCGCCGGCGCCAGCAGCACCGGAGCGTTGGTGGCGAGAACCACAGCAGTCAACGCGTCATCGGCAAACCCGTTCGCGATCTTGGCGATGACGTTCGCCGTTGCCGGTGCGATCAGAACCACGTCGGCCCGAAGTGCCAACGCCACATGCTCCACCGCATCGTCGGACTCCGCGTCGAACAGGTCCGTCACGACTGATCGGTGGGTCAATGAGCGAAACGTGAGCGAGGAAACAAATTGCTGTGCCGATCGTGTCATGACCGTATCCACGACGGCCCCGGCCTGAACGAGTTTCGACGCTATATCAACCGCCTTGTAACAGGCGATGCTCCCGGTGACGCCGAGTATGACGTTTTTCCCTCTGAGAGCGCTGAAGTGTGTCGTCATGGTCATTAGCCTCTGATGACGATTACGCCAGGTTCATCTCGTGGATCAACTGCAGACCCTGCAGTGTCAGGTCAGGTTCGATGACGTCGACGAGTCCGGTCCGGCGTCCAACAACGTCCGCCAGGCCACCGGTCGCCACAACGCGAGCGTGCCCGCCCAGTTCGCCCTTCATCCGGCTCACGATCCCTTCGACAAGGGAGAGGTACCCGAACATGATCCCCGCCTGCATCGCGTGGGCGGTGTTCTTTCCGACGATCGTCTCGGGAAACTGTAGTTCGATTCGGGGCAGCATCGCCGCGCGCTGGAAGAGGGCCTCGCTCGCGAGCCCGATTCCCGGCGCGATTGCACCACCCAAGTATGCTCCGTCTCCGGAAACCGCGTCGAAGGTCGTCGCCGTGCCGAAGTCGATGACGATCAGCGGCGAGCCATCCGTCCCGTGCATCGCATGAGCAGCCGCGGAGTTCACGATCCGATCGGCGCCTGCCTCGCGAGGATTCTCGATCCGCACCTCAACCCCGGTCTTCGTGGTGTGTTCGACGCTGAGGGGTTCGATGCCGAAGCATCGCTTACATGCTTCTTGCACCGGTCCTGTCAACGGAGGGACGACGCTGCTGAGAATCGCGGCGTGAACCGCGGAGGGGTCGAGGTCTCGATGCTGAAGCAGTGTCAGCATCAACGCCACAATCTCGTCGGCCGTCCGGTGAATGTCCGTTCCGATGCGCCAGGTGGCGGTGATTTCCTGGTCCTGGAAAAGGCCCATGACCACGTTTGTGTTCCCTATGTCGATAGCCAGCAGCATCTGTTCGCCCGGTTGCGCTCGGGAGCACATTGTATATGGGCGCTCCGAGGATTTGGCGGTGTTCCCTACTCCCGGATGCCGGTTTGAACCGGTTCTTGGCCACCCCCTACACTGGGCCTCGCGCCTGAGGCTCCGTGAATACCACTGGGGGGGGTAACTGACGATGACAACCGAAGCACCATTCGATATCGATGACCGAAAGACATATGAGTTCTCGAAAACTCTGACGGCTGAGGACGTTGAAGCCTTCGCGCAAGTGTCCGGCGACAACCAGCCAATTCACCTCGACGATGCCCAGGCAGCCAGGACCCGCTTCAAGAAACGTATAGCCCACGGGATCCTAACTGCCGGCGTCATCTCGGCCGCGATCGGGACCCAAGTAGCGCCCGGGAAAGTGGTTATTTACATGGGCCAAACGTTGAATTTCCTGGCTCCCGTCTACCTCGGCGACACCGTCACCGCAAAACTCAATGTCATCAGCACCAACGCCCCACGGCGCCAGGCAACGCTGTTGGCGACTGTGGTGAACCAGGACGGCGTCGAGGTCCTCAAGGGCGAATCTCGCATCATGATCGAGGCTTACGAGGACTAGCCGACACCCCGCTCACGGCGACCTCCCAATTCCCCAAAGTGACCCAGGCTCAACAGCGGCCAGAGCCCAATCAAACGCCGGAAATGGGCCGCGGGAGCACCGGTGGTCCGAAATCCTGGCGCGGAATCTTCGCATCGCTCGGGTACCCCGACTTCACGCTCCTCTGGCTCGGCCAGATCACCCACGCCGCGGCGCTCTGGCTGGAACAGACCGCTCGTCCGCTGCTCATCCTCGACCTGACCGGATCCGCCGTTCATCTCGGGTTGGTCATTCTCGCGCGGACCATCCCGTCCGTTGGATTCGGGTTGATCGCCGGGGTCCTCGTGGACAGCTTCAATCGGCGGCTCATCCTGGTTGTCACCAAGGTGAGCGTCATGGCGCTCAGCATCGCGTTCGTGGTTTTGATCGTGTCTGGTCGACTCGAAATCTGGCATATCTACGCCTTCAGCTTCTTGCGCGGTGCCACCATGGCGTTCGATCAACCAGCTCGACGGGCGATGATTCCAAGCATCGTCCCAAGGCATCTAATCGTGAACGCGATGGCGTTGAGCACAGGAAGCATGACCGCCATGCGGATCTTCGGCGCGTCCGCGGCCGGCTTGATGATCGGATTCTGGGGATTCGAGGCGCCGTTCATTGCAATCGCGGTCGCATACGCGTTCGCACTCGTGTTCACATGGATGCTCCGGGTCCCCGACCACGATCGCTCCGGGTATCAGGGCATGCGCCAGATGGGTGCCGATCTCGTAGAAGGGTGGCGGTACGCGTGGCAGTCTCCATCCATCCGCGGCGTACTGATGGTCGGCCTCGGTTACTTCATGTTCGGCATGGCATTCATGCAAGTGTTCGCTCCGTTGTTCGCGACCCAGGTGCTGGACATCGGAAACGGAGGGTTCGGCCTCCTCGTGGGAACCATGGGAGTCGGAGGGCTGCTGGGCGCGCTCGTTCTTGCAGCAACCAGCCCCGGCAAGAATCGTGGCAAGTTGATGCTTGTCTTGCTCGCGGTCTTTGGTGCGCTATTGATCCTCCTCTCTGGTGTCACCTATCTGCCAACATTCCAGGCGGTGATCCTCGCCTTCGCGGTCGTGTTCCTGCTTGGGATTGGCCAGTCGGCGTTCTTCCCGCTTATCAATGCGCTGTTGGTGGAGCTTGCGCCGGAGAGCATGCGGGGTCGGATGATTGCGCTACTCAGCCTCGATCGCGCGATGACGGCTGTCGGCGGAACGCTCGCCGGATTCCTGGCCGCCAGCATCGGCCCTCAACCCGCGCAGATCTTCTTCGGTCTTGGATGCATCGCGACCACGGCGCTCATGTGGTCGTCTTCGGCCATCGTTCGTCAGATTGACTGACGAGATCCTTGGGGCTCAGTGTTCTGCGCGGCCCCTAGCGGCGAGGAACTCCCGGGTGGGCGCGGGAACGATTTCCGACCAGTCGCCAACAACTCCGAAATCTGCCGACTTGAAGATCGGTGCCTCGGGATCGTTGTTGATCGCAATGATGTGCTCGGCTTTTCAGGCACCGAAGTGTGGTTTGGTTGGCCGGACACCGCTATCGCGATATTAGAAGCGCGGGGCGACGGCCCTGCCTGTGAACCCGACCTGCATTTGTGCCGGGCCCCATCGATTCGTTGTCACTCGCAACGATCCAGCCAGCGCTCCGTCAACCGCTTCTGCCAATCGACGCACCGGACCTAGGTTCTCGGCACCTCCACACGGGGGAGTGTTTTCGTCTCCTCGTCCAGGCGCATTTCGCCAGCCACGGGTGTTTGTTTCACGCATACGACGATGTGCATTCGGCTAGGGCCTCCAGAAAGAGTTCGGGCCAACCGAATTCAATTATTCTAGAACGATGAGTATATCCACGGCCCATTATGATGTCGCAACCGTGGGGAGCCTTAACCCGCCCAAGTTCCTCATCAGCCCGGTAGGTGCGAAACTCGAATCGGCGTGCGCTTTGCCTTTCTAAGCCTTGGAGGGGGAATGATACAGCGGAGCGTTATCGGCAGCCGCGTACGGAGAACTGACGGTCGCGAGAAGGTCACGGGAGCGGCAGAATATGCCGTCGACGTCATGCCCGAAGGGACTCTCTGGTGCCGCTTTCTCCGGAGCCCACTGCCCCATGCCCGTGTTTCGCGAATCGACGTTGGGGCCGCGCGAAGCCTGCCCGGTGTCCATGCGATCCTGACGGGTTCCGACGTTGAGGGCCTTCGGCACGGGAACATGTTCGTCGATGAGCCTCTGCTCGCATCGTGGGACAGATTGCGCTTTATCGGAGACAAGGTCGCGGTCGTCGCGGCGGACGACGCCGACATCGCAGAACGCGCTCTCGCCCTGATCGAAGTTGAGTACGAGGAACTGCCGGCACTCCTGACCACGCAGGACGCGATTGCCGCCGGAGCACCGGTGCTCCACCCGGACTTCGACACCTACCGAGGGGTCCCGGAACTCGGAGAGCCATCGAACGAGTACGGAGCCACGAGCCACGGGTGGGGCGATCTCGAACAGGGCTTCGCGGAAGCAGACGTGGTGATCGAACGCACCTATCAGACCCCACGCATGCACCAGGCATATCTCGAGGCCCATTCGTCGACCGTCATGATCGACACCAACGGAAAGGTTGATGTCTGGACCTCCACTCAGGCACCCACCGCACGAAGGGTCCACATGGCCCGCCTCATGGATGTCGCGCGGGAGGACGTCCACATCAATTTTGCGCAAGTCGGGGGAGCGTTCGGCGGGAAGTTTGATGTTTCAGCGGCGGTCGTCTGTTACTTCCTCGCAAAGGTGACTGGGCGCCCCGTCAAGTACGTGATGGACTACTCCGAAGAGCTTTCCGCCATGAACCCCCGACACGCCTCAGAAATCCGTATAAAGGCCGGGGTCAAGCGCGACGGCACGTTGACCGCTTGGGACGCGGAGGGCTGGTTCCCAACCGGGGGCTACGCGGCCTACGCGCCCGTACCGGTTCTCGGCGGGCTGCTGGGGACCACAATGGTGAACTCGTATCGCATCCCTAGCGTCCGCATCGTGGGTCATCAGGCGTATACGAACACCGTCCCGGGCGGATACTTCCGAGGACCCGGAATCATCCAGGCGCTCTTCGCAAGCGAGTCTCATCTCGACGTGCTCGCAACCGAGATCAGCATGGACCCGCTTGACCTCCGACTAACGAATGCCATCACGTCCGCTGACCAGGTCGTTGACCACGGTGCCTGGAAACCCCAGTCATCTCCAGGCGCCGAGGATCATCAGCGGGTCCGGCTCACAGAGACCCTCCACCGGGCCGCCGAGGTCTCCGGGTACCACGACCCGCGTCCTGACAATGTCGGCTATGGCATCGCCGTTCACGAGGCGACCGACACCGGCTTTGACACTCATGCTGCCGTGAATATCCACGAGGACGGGACCATCGTCGCCAACATGTCAGTGTTCGACCCGGGCGTTGGGACCGGAACGATGCTGGCACAGATCATCGCTGAGGAACTCGGAGTCGACCCGGAGGGAGTTCAGGTCGTCCCCTGGGACACGCGGGGGCCCCGGGACTGGGGCGTCGGCGGCCAGCGCGGCGCCCGAACCATGACTCAAGCTGCGTTCGACGCCTCCATCAACGCTAGGGACTCGATCGGTCGCCTCGCGGCCGAGTATTTCGGCTGGGCCGAGGAGCGCCTCCGGTTCGCCAACGGAAAGGTAGTCCATGAACCGACGGGCGAAAGCGTCGCTCTGGGCGAGATTGCCGGACGCAACGGGGAACCGGTCGTTGGGCGTGGCAGTACGGACGAACCTCGGGACACCGCATACGTATCGTTCGCCGTTCACGTTGCGAAAGTCGAGGTGGACCCCGAGACCGGTGAAGTCAATCTCGTGAAGTACACCGCGACCCATGAGACCGGACGGGTCGTCAACCTGACGAACTTCGAGGGCCAGATCGAGGGCGGGTCCATCCAGGGCATCGGCCAGGCGATGACCGAGGAACTGCGTCTCGAAGACGGTCGGGTCACGAACCCAACGCTTGCCGATTACAAGATCCCGAATATCCGTGACATTCCTGAATTTGAAATGGCCATCCTGGACTCGGATGTCGGGAACGGCCCATACAAGGTCCGTGGGGTCGGTGACATGCCAATCGTCCTTGCCCCTGCGGCCATCGCCAACGCCATCGCCGACGCGATAGGGGTTCGCGTTACCGTCTTGCCATTGACGGCAGAAAAGGTCTACCGCGAACTCAGAAGCCTCGGATAATCATGGGGAGGACCTGAACCGAGGCGGTTGTCTCAGCCGCCGAGAGGGACTAGCCTATTTCAGGTTCGCTCCCGAACGACGGGAGCTTGGGGGTACCAATGGATTTCCGCCTTTCATCGGAGGACGAGAAATTCCGCGGAGAGGTCCGTGAATTTGTCCGGGCCAATTGGGATACCGGGAAGGATCTCCACGTCCACACACTGGACATCCGGGCCTACGACGCCGTGAACGACGGCATCAAGGCCAAGGCCCACGTCTTCCAGAAGAAGCTGATCGAAAAGGGCTGGTGGACCATGCACTGGCCGGCCGAATGGGGCGGTCAGAACGCACCGTTCGGAAAGCAGTTCGTCTATAGCGAGGAACTCGCCTACGCCGACGCCCCTGGCGGCCACCCCGCGACCAACGTCTCTGGCGTGATCATGATCCACGGCAGCGACTGGCTGCAGAAGCAACTGCTGCCAAAAATGGCCAGCGCCGACATCGATTGGGCGCAGGGGTATAGCGAACCCAACGCCGGCACCGACCTCGCAAGCCTGCAGACGCGCGGCGTCGAGGACGGAGATGACATCGTCGTTACCGGTCAGAAGATTTGGACGTCGGACTCCAACCACTCCGATTGGTACCACGTCCTCGTCCGAACCGACCCCGATGCGCCGAAACACCGCGGGATCACTTACTTGGCGATGCCGCTGCGAGACGAGAGTGGCAATCTCTTCCCCGGCATCGCCATGCGGCCGTTGTTCGATTTCTTCGGACAGCGCCGATGGAACGAGGTTTTCATGGACGAGGTTCGCGTCCCGAAGCGGAACATCATCGGCGAGATGAATCGGGGATGGTATGCGGCGATGACCACCCTGAACTTCGAACGTACGGGCATCCAGTCGGCGG
>JASLZO010000044.1 GCA_030754805.1 Dehalococcoidia bacterium | reverse complement strand
GACGCCGTGGCCGACGCACTCGCGGCCGTCGGCTATGACGGCTGGCTCGTTCTTGATACGCCCCCAAGCATCGACGCGCTTGCCTCGGCGCGGAAGAACCTCTTGTTCACGAGGCGACTCGCCGACCGCATCTCTTCGACCTAGTGATCTGTGCCTCTGGAAGTCGCCGTTTCCCAGTCCCCGTTCATCCTCTCCTTCAAGGCCGATCGCTAGACACATCTACGCAGACCCGCACGACAAGTCGCCACACGTCCGACGCGTTGCAGCCGAAGCGCACGAAGTTCGGGAGGTCGGCATCGAAGACCGCTTACCCACCGACGCGGGCGCCTGGCTAGGCGACATTGAAGCCGATACGAGTCCGATACCCAGTTCCCGGAGCCAACGCCCGCCGATTTACGACGCCATCACGAGACGCTGAAAAAACGACTTCCTGAGTGCCTTGTGGGGGCGTTCCGGTAGAGCTGGCGAGTCGACTTACATCGCCGACCCTCGGAGGCACTTAGACGGGCAATACAGGCGGTTTCGGGGAGATCAGCGTGTTCACAGCGGAGGAGTGGGCTACAATCGAACATCTGGCGAATCTCCGTGCCACGGGGTCCGAGCCACGGGCGTTCCGAGATTTGAGGTGACGCATGGGCCCGTTGAGCGACCGTGAGATTGAGGCAGAACTTGCTACGACGGGCGGTTGGAAGCGGGACGGAGACGCGATCACGCGCAAGGTGGGCTGCGGGGATTTCGTCAACGCGCTTCTCGCTCTAGAGCCGCCGAGCACGGGCCTGACAACGACCTGGGCCTCCCTCAAGGTCGGGATGTAGTTGGCATAGTCAGCCACCACTGCACCGCTCGCAGAATTGTGTCGAATCGAGCTTCCTGCAGTGTTCCGGCGGAGCATATAACTGCGGCGTTCGTGAGTTTGGGAGTTCCGCCTTGATCGTCGCCATCGGAGAAGCTCCCGCTGTCCCCAAAAGTGGACCGGCCTGCGGTGCAGGAAACGCTGCCCGACTGCGGAGAACCGCCGCCATGACGTAGAAAGATCAGCGGAGTTACTACTGCGGCCACGTCGTCTCCTCGTGCGCCGTCGGTGCCACCTTCGCACGATGGATCTAAATAGGCCCTCGCGACCGCCGTCGAATGTTTGGAACGGGAGGTACTGCGAATGAGAATGTCCTGGCACGTGTGCCTGATTGCAGCGTTATTTGCGAATTCCACTGTTGCGTCCGCGTCTCTTCGGGACGGCCTTGTTTCGGTTTGGACGTTCGACGACGAGATCGCAAACGACCCGGTCAGCGGCAATGGCGGCGTCGTTGAGTGAGGGGCCAGCCGCAGAAGGCAGAGCCATGGGCGAGAAGCACAAGCCCTACGTCCGCGTGACGCTTGAGGGACCGGACGATGGCGGCGACTTTGGTCCACATACCCCCGGGACCAAGACCGCTGGCATCCAAGAAGCCCTCGACTACGCACACGAGAACTGCCGAGATGTCTACATCTTCGGCGGCAGGGGCGGCCGCCACGACCGCAAAGCAGTCACGCCGGGCAACGTATACCATCTGGAAGAGACCCTCAGGGTACCCTGGAGCCACCAGTTCCGTCTCGACGGCGGGAACTACATTCTCTGGTACCCCAAACCCACCGGCCATGCGATCGTCATCGATAGTCAGGACAACTGTTCGTACCGGTTCGGCATGATCGTCTCCGAGTCCGAAGGCGCTGCCGTATGCATCAAGCCCCAAACGGCGGGCCCGGACGATTGCGTCGTAGTCGTGTGCAGCCTGTTCGAGTTCGCGGGAGTCTGTTCCTATACAACGGGATCCGAAGGCGTTGGTATCCTGATCGATGCTTCCGACGGACCTATCCTCCGCAATCGCATCTTCTCGGCGGAGACCATGACCCACACCACAGGGCTGCATATCGTCGACGACGGCGCCGGAAAAGGCTCGGTGACGGCGAACGAGTTCAACGTCCTTTGCACGGATCAGCGCAGGGCGACAGGGACAGCCGTGGGCATGCGTATCGGCGATCCCGGATCGAACAAGATTCAGGAAAACTGGTTCCGAGGCTCGTTCCACGCCCCTCAGGGCGTGTATTTGGACGAGAGCGGGGAGTACATCTCGCCACCGGGATTCGTGGCACCGGAGGGGGCGATTGCCCTGGACATCTTCGCCCAGAACAACCTCTTCGAGTGCGCCTTCTTCGGAACGAGGGCATCGGGCATGGACCTCGTGTTCGAGGCCGACTCCCGCGACAATACGGTACGCACGTTTGGCCTGCCCAATGGGATGACAAACAAGGCGACCGTCCCGACGAACCGGGTCGTGTCGAATCCGGCTGCAGGCGTCGACGTGCTCACGCCACCGGTTCCCCGGCCAGGCGAGGATCTGCTAAATACTACCTGTCAGACCGTTGAGGTGTTCGTCCTACACTCGGGAGATGTATCGGAGTGGAAGATCTGCGACGCTAGGGGATCGAGCCGCACGTTCTCCGCCGGCCTCTTGGTCGGCCAGAGCTTCGTGCTGGATCCGGGAGATGGCGTACGGTTCGAGTATGACACTCCGCCTACGTGGGACTGGAAAGCTCTCCGCTAGGGTCGCGAAAGCGCGCACCTAGCGGAGGATTACTGTCGAGGGCGATGGTCATCGGGCACGGAGGAGCACGGGCAGTGAGCGGGAAACACAAACCATACGTGAACATCACCCCGGAAGGGCCGGAGGACGGCGGCGATTTCGGACCGAACACTCCCGGGACAAGAACGAGCGGCATCCAAGAGGCGTTGGACTATGCGCATGAGCACTGCCGCGATGTCTACATCTTCGGAGGGCGGGGGGGCATACATGACGGCAAGCTAGTCGAGCCTGGGAACGTCTATGAGCTTCACGAGACTCTGCGAGTTCCGTGGAGCCAGTTCGTCAAGCTGGACGGCGGGAACTACGTCCTGTACTACGCGCAGCCGACTGGGGATGCCGTCGTTATCGACAGCCAGATGAACTGCCGGTACAAGTTCGGCTTGATCGTCTCCAACTCCGACGGGGCGGCAGTCCGGATCAAGCCGACGACATCCGGACCGGACGACTTCACCGTCGTCACCGCCTCGGTCTTTGACTTCTCGGCGATTTGCTGCTTCAACGCCTCGGGCACCGGGTTGGTGCTCGACTCGTCCCAAGGCATCATCTCGAACAACTACCTCTTCGCGGAGGAGACGAACACCCAGAAGATGGGCGTGCACATCAGCGACCACGGTGGTACCGGACACCCCATCGCAAACAACAACATCACGGTCATGTTTGGGAATCAGATGCATTCCCGCGGCGACTGCACGGGTCTGAGGCTCGGTGATCCGGGCTCGAAGCGCATCTTCGGCAACCGATTTGAGGGCTCCTTCCATGCACCGCGGGGCGTCTACCTCGACGAAGAGACCGGTCGATACGTGACACCCGAAGCGTTTGTACCCGAGAACGCCATCGGCGCAGACGTCTTCGCTCAGCGGAACGAGCTGCATCTGTCGTTCTATGGCGTGCGCGAAGAGGGCCACGATATCCTTTTCGAGCCCGATTCCCGCGACAACACGATCTACGCCATGAACCTGCCGAGCGGCGTCACGAACAGGGCGGAGTATCCGACGAACCGCATCGTGCCGAACTGGTCCGTGGGCTTCGGGCTCCCGACGCCGGACTTGCCGGAATCGGGTCGGCCAATCGTGAACCGGAACCCGTACACGACGGAGATCCTCATCCTCGATCCAGGGGAAGTGACCGACTGGACACTCACGGACGCGGGAAGCATGCCGCAGCGGCTGTCGCGCAATCTGAGCCTTGCGGACAGCCTGAACCGCCCGCCGATGGAGCCGCTGCCGGACCGCGCGCCCGTGTCGCACACGGTCCAGGGTGGGCTGGCAGCCGGACAATCGATCACACTCGAGCCGGGCGATTCGATCACACTGACGTACGCCGTGGCGCCCGAGTGGGCATGGCGGGCACTGAGATAGTGGATCACGGCTTGCAGTAGATTGAGGTTGGAGGCGTCGAACGCAACTTGAAGCCCATTGTCCGGCAGACAAGGAGTTCGCCGATGCACGCCAGACTGACGCTCACTGTCTGTGCAGCCTTCACCGGCCTTCTCTTTGCGATGCTGGGTCAGGCCGAGATTGATGCCCAAAGCTTCGTGGGCGTGTGGCTCCTAGACGCGGGGCACGGCGACAGGGCCCACGATTCCTCCGGACGCGACCACCAAGGCGTGATCGAAGGAAACGGCTATGAGTGGATCGACGGCCCGTACGGGAGAGCCGTAGCCCTCAGCGGTGCGGGCGACTATATCGCCGTCGAGCGATTCGGCGAGGTCGTGCCGACCGAGGACATCACCGTCCTCATATGGGCACGGATCGACGACGCCGGGCGCAACCAGCCGCTGCTCAGTCTGGATCCCTTCGACGTGAACGAGGGGGGCGTATGGGCCCTGGGTCGGCTCACGGTGCTGATGCCCTGGGATGGAAGGGCCCAGTGGCACTACGGCACTCCGTTCCAGTTCGCCACGATCCCCTTCCCGGACGCTGCCCTCGGGGAGTGGTGGCATTGGGCGTTCGTTTCCAGCACCTCAGCAGGCCTTATCACCGTCTACATGAATGGTGTCGAGGCCGAGAACCAGCACGTGGGTGGTGCGCCGGCGGAGCTCCAGCGACGTCCGGATCCGTTCCATATCGGCGGGGGATTGGGCGATACGTTCTTGGGCGCCGTCGACGAGGTCGCGGTCTATGATGGAGTGCTTGAGGTGGCGGACATTCTCGCCATCATGGACGACGGGCTCGGCAGGTACGCGGTCGGTTTCGCGGTCGAGCCGAAGGACAAGCTCGCCTCGGCATGGGGCCGCATCAAGTCGGCGAAATAGCACGGCGGCCACGGTACACATCCATCGTCCGAACACCGAATCTCCATACGCGCATGCGGGGAATGAACGCGCTTCCGATAAAAGGTATTCTGTCATACTTTTTGTCTGCCTAGAGAGCAACCCATACGACATGTCGTGTACGACAGCCCGATCCGACGCATATTCACGACAAGTACAGGGGCAGATCCCGCCTCGCGGCCGAATCAAGATGTAGTAGGCACACCCCCACAAAAACGCGCTCCTCAAAGACGATCTGCGGCCCTCTGAGGACGCCGGATAGGGAAAGGTACATCAACGCCTTAGAGAAGCGCTCAGCGAGGCGATACGGGCGTCTTCGGGGAGTTCTGCTGAAAGTAGGTGTTGCCGAAAGACTGACACTCTCAGCGCCTCTTAGAGGCGTTGTCCACAGGGCTTCCGACTAGGACCATAGGCGGGCAAGACGCGATCAGCATCGGTGGTAGGCACTTGAGACCGCGTGGCGCTTCTCATCGCCTACCACCCTTAATGGATCAGGGGCGGTGTTGTGTTGGGACTCCCGACCTACCGCGGAAGTACGCGGTGAGACCCCGGCCGCCAAACCGGGGTCTCTTCACGTCACGAAGCCAACGAACTAGGAGCGATGCTCAGAGTATGGCCTACCGCTCCGGAGTTGTCAACGCGCTCACCGGATATGGGTCCGAATCAAGCAGATTTACGATCCGAACTTCACGAATGTCTACCAAGGGCCCTGGCGGTATCCTGTAGGCGTTCAGAGCTTCGCCGATGTACCACAACTATCCGCGCCTCTTGGAACGCGTCTACGGGCCGCTGAGGACATCGTCTTCTTCGCATCGCCGATCAACTTCGTTCGATGGGCACCAGTCGACACGGGCCCCATCCTCTGGGCCGACCTCGAGCGCCCGGAGGACCGGATGATCCGCCGCTGCCAAGTCGCCCACATCTGCTACAATGGCTTCGACCTGGCCGAGGCCATCGTGCGCGAATCGATCCCGGTGGTGTACGAAGGATATGCTGCGTCCGTCGCTGACTACCGAGGGACCGTCCACCGCGTGCAAGCGCGCACGACGATCATGGCGGCGCCCGCGGCCTAGGCGTCCCCCGGGTTGCCGCGCAATATCCCGCCCGGCAAACCTCCGTGCTCACGGCGCACCCGGTGCGCGCCTGACACCGCCGACGGCGCAAACTTGAAAGGTCTGAGCATGGCGCGACAACTCGTCCTATGGGGTCCCCCGATCGTTCGCACCGAGCCTGGTCATCCCGACTACGTGCGGGACGTGGGCGCCTGGGTGGAGAAGGCCGCCGACGTCGGCGTGACCAAGATCATCTCCGCGCTCGCATGGGACGTGCTGCCGGAGGCCGCGCACAAGCACGGCGTGCCGGTCTACCCGTACCTCAACTACACCGCGTTCCCCACCTATGGCATTCGTGCCAAGACCTGGGCATGGTCGCTCGACTTCCTGAGGATCCCACCGGATCGTCCGGCGGCGAGGCCAATCGCAGACAGCCATCGACCGATTTACGACGGGCCGACGATCGGCGAAGAGGAGCTGGAGCCATTTGCCGCAGACCATCCGGAATACTGGAGCCTCACGCGGGACAAGAGGACGACACTGGAGCCCGGAGAACGGCGGTGCATGAGTCTCGCCTTTCCTGAGGTACGAGCCAACCAGACTCGAAGGTTCCTCGATGCCCTCGACGCTTCGCAGACCGCCGACGGGATCCAGGTGGAGTTCGTCTTGGGAAACGAAGATAAGGACCGCGCGTCGACCTACGGGTATGAGGACGCCGTGGCCGACACGTTCCGCCGACGTCACCGTACGAGCCCCTCCGACATCCCTAACACCGACCCCGATTGGCTGGCCTTCAGGGCGAGCTACGTGACCGACTTCCTGAGAGAGCTGCGTGATGCCGTAAAACGAAGACGCCCTGAGGCGAAGTTCACAACCACGATGATCGCCGGCGAGCCCGAGGACTATCTCAAGGTCTTGCAGGACTGGCCCGACTGGGTCGAACAGGGCATTGTTGACGAGCTGTACGTCTGGTGGCGCACCGATTCCGACCTCAAGGCGCTCGAGAGGCAGGTGAAGCAGGTCGCGGACGTCGTCGACCGGAGATGCCCGTTCGTCGCTGAGCTGTCGTGTTATCATCCCGGAAGCTTTCAGACGTCGGAGCAGCTACTCGAGGCCGCTCGTGTAGCGAAGGCCAGTGGCGCAGACGCCGTGGGTGTCTACCGCAGCCACAGCATTGAGCAGCTTGGATTCTGGCCCGTCCTCGAGCAGATGGCGAAGCTGTAGGGAGGATCGGTTGCAGGCCTGGCAGGCGGATGGCTAGCGTGGCCAGACGGCCCGAAGGATGGCGTCCGCGAAGACATCCGCCGCCAGAATGCCAGCCCGCGTGGCGTTGGCTACAGAAGGTATCTACCGATCAGACCCGCGATACGCGAAGGAAGGATACCGTCGAGGGGACGTCGGAGGAGGGATCCGGCCGTAGTAGTGTGCCGGGATATCCCCCTAGTAGCCTCTTCACTCACGGAAACATGCGGGGCATCGTCGCGGCCATCCGTTGTGCCGCCTACGTGGTGGGACGCCCCCATCAGCGGGGCCTTGAGCGGCGGCCTTGATACTCTCGAGCGCCTTGGCCTCGACCTGACGCACCCTCTCCCGTGTCACACCGAAAAGCCTGCCGACCTCCGCTAGCGTGTGCTCCCTCTCCGAGTCCAACTCGAACCGTTTACGCAGGATCGTTGCCTCACGATCCGTGAGTGCGCGAAAGGCGATCTCGATATCTTGCTCCTGTGAGAGCCGTTCGTCGACGTCCTCGATCGAGTCGTCCGCCACGAAGTCCTCCAGGATGCCCACCTCCTCCGCCTGCTGCACCGGTGCATCCAGTGACTGGTAGTCTCGCGGAATCTCCAACAGCGTCTCGACCTCTACGGGGTCCATATCGACACGCTCCGCTACCTCCTCGGTCGTCGGGGGGCGTTCCAGTTCTTGTTCCAAGTGCCCGCGTGCGTAGTCGACTTTGGAGAGTGCGAGGAGACGGGAGTGATCGTCGATCGCGCCGTTGATCCTCTGCCTCACCCATCAGTGAGCGTACGTGCTGAACTTGTAGCCCCTCGACAACTCGTACTTCTAGACC
>JASLZO010000043.1 GCA_030754805.1 Dehalococcoidia bacterium | reverse complement strand
TCTATCTGTTCAAGGACGGCCGAGGAACGGTCGTCTACGTGGGCAAGGCCGCTTCGTTGCGGAGCCGTGTCCGTTCGTACTTCGCGACGGACGGTGATTTGAAAGCGCAGCAGATCCAGCAGCGCGCCAGGGATCTCGAGTACATCGTCACGACTACTGAGGCAGAGGCGCTGATTCTCGAGAATACGCTGATCAAGCGCCACAAGCCACGGCTCAACGTCCGGCTGAAAGACGATAAGACCTACCCGTATCTGAAAATCGACGTGAACGAACCGTGGCCTCGGGTCTACATCACACGGCGAATGGAAGAAGATGGTTCGAGGTACTTCGGCCCGTACGCGAGCGCGTCGAGCGTTCGAAAGACGCTGGACCTCCTGAACAAGCTATTCCCGTACCGTTCCTGCACCAAGGAGATCACCGGGACCGACCCGCGACCATGCCTGGACTTCCACATCAAACGGTGCCTCGGCCCGTGTATCGGTGCGATCGCGACCAAGGAATACCGCCACACGATCGATCAGGTCGTGCTCTTCCTCGAAGGAAAGGTGGATGTCATTACCCGAGACATCAAGAGGAGGATGTGGGAAGCGGCCGAAGGCCAGGAGTACGAGCGAGCCGGGTTCTACCGCGACCAGCTTTCGGCCATCGAGAAGGTCACCGAGGAGCAGAATGCTGTGTCGACTCGTCTTGTGGACGAGGATGTGATCGCTTTCGCCCGAGCGGCGAACGAGGCGTGGGCAGAGGTGTTTTTCATCCGCGGCGGTCGGTTGCTCGGGCGCGATAATTTTCTGTTGGAAGGGGTCCAGGACGAAGAGGATGGAGAGGTGCTCGCGAGCTTCGTGAAACAGTTCTATACATCCGCCCCTGTCACCCCGCCGAGGATTCTGACTGAAACGGTCATAGCCGACGGGGACGCTATCGGCGAGTGGTTGAGCGAACGTCGAGGGGGCGGCCGGGTACAGTTAGTCGTCCCGCAGCGGGGCGAGAAGCGCCGGCTGCTCGAGATGGTGTCCCAGAACGCACTCCAGGGTTTGGAAGCGCTGCGCGTCAAGGTGCTGGCGGCCGAGGATGCGACCGAACGTGCGATGGAAGAGCTGAAAGAACAGTTGAACCTGCCGCGACTGCCGCAACGAATCGAATGCTACGACATCTCAAACACCCAGGGCACGAACTCGGTGGCGTCGATGGTAGTGTTCGACGAAGGGCAACCCGAACGAGCGCACTATCGCCGATTCCGCATCAAGACGGTCGAGGGCGCCAACGACTATGCATCGCTCCAGGAGGTGATGCGGCGCCGATTCAAACACAGCGGCGCTCTGGGCGGCGCAGCCCAGGAGTATGCGGCGACTCAAGAGGAAGCGGCCCAGGCAATCGCCGCCTTTCGACAGGAAGATCCTGAAGCCTCGAACGATAAAGGCAGTGCCACCGAGCCCAAGAAGAATGACTCCTTCGGAGTGCTCCCAGACCTCGTGCTGATCGACGGGGGTAAGGGCCAGTTGAACGCGGTGGCGGAAGTCATGCGGTTCGAATTGGGACTTCACAACATCCCTCTCGCGTCGCTCGCGAAGCAACAGGAGGAGCTGTTCGTCCCGGACGTTCCGGAGTCGATCATGCTTCCGCGAACCTCTCCGGCGTTGTACATGGTGCAACGTGCCCGTGACGAGGCGCACCGGTTCGCGATCTCATACCACCGCAACCTTCGCCAGAAGACCGGGATGGAGTCCGTCATGGACATCGTCCCAGGCGTCGGGCCGAAACGGAAAAAGATGCTCATGCGGCACTTCGGCAGCGTTCAGCGGATTCGTGACGCCACGCTCGACGAATTGGCGGCTGTCCCGGGGATGACGCACAAGCTCGCCGAGCGGGTCAAGGAATATGTCTAACTCCGCGTCTCACGCATTCCGCTGGCTTATACTCGCCGACGTTCCGGAGCATGATGTCCGGAGAACTTGAGAGGGTAACCACGGACCGGTAGGGGGGGGTATGGTATTCGAGAGCCTGATATACGAGACCAACGATGATGGCATCGCGACCATCACACTGAACAGGCCTGAGCGCCGAAACGCGCTGAACCGAGACCTGCTTCACGAACTCGAGGAGGCGTTTGACGCCGTCGAAGCGGACGACAACATCCGCGCTGCCGTCATCACCGGGGCCGGTGCGGCGTTCTGCTCCGGGTACGACCTGACACCGAACCAGGCGCAGCCCGAGTACTCGGCGACCGAACGCTGGGAACATACCCACTGGCAGGCCAAGTTGGTTTTCCGCCCGTGGTCCATGCGCGTGCCTGTGGTCGCAGCCGTCGACGGCCCCGCGGCGGCGGCCGGTAACGTGCTCGCGCTCAGCTGCGACATCGTCATCGCGTCGGAACGAGCACAGTTCGGAGAACCGGAGATTCGCCACGTGGCCCACTCTCCAGGGATCCTGCTGCCGTTCCTGACCGGAAACCGCCACCTCAGAGAGTTCTACTACTTGGGGGACTTCATTGACGCCAAGAAAGCTGCCGAGTGGAACCTCGTGAACAAGGTCGTCCCAGCCGGAGAAGCGCTCGAGGAAGCGTTGAAGACCGCCCGACGGATGGCACTGGTCCCTCCGTTCGCCCTACAAATGATGAAGCGCTCCATCAACGCGGTGTATGACGCCGCTGGATTCGCGGACGGCCAGCGCGAGCACCTGGTGCTCCGCATGATCGAAGGCCTTACCCCTGATGTCCCCGAACGCGAGATGCTCATGAAGACCCGGCAGGAGCAGGGCATGCGAGCTTTCCTCGACGCGAGAGACGGCCCCTTTCAGGACTGAATACGGCGAATCGCGACAAGAGGACGACGCGGCATGATTGATTCACCGGCGGCGCATGGCCACGGGCGATTTCGCTTCTGCCCGAACTGCTCCAAAGAAATGGGCCCGACAGAGGTGGAGGGGAGGACCCTCCAGGGGTGCTCGTCGTGCGGGTACGTGCACTTTCAGGACCCGAAGGTGGCCGCGGGAGTCATCGCGTCGAACGAACAGGGCCATGTCCTGCTGATGCAGCGCAGCCACGAACCACGCAAAGGCTTCTGGTCGTATCCGTCCGGGTATGTGGACTCAGGCGAGAACGTCGAAGATGCTGCAATCAGGGAGACCTTCGAAGAAACCGAGGTTCAGGTCGTGCTCGATGGACTCCAGGGAGTGTATTCGGAAACTGGGGATCGGGTCGTTCTAGTCGTCTACCGGGGCACGATTGTCAAGGGTGAGCCGAAGGCGGGGCCGGAGAGCCTGGCCGTCGGATTCTTCGATCCGAGCGATCTGCCGGAGCTCGCCTTCCCGCGGGATGGCCGAATCATCGACGAATGGCGGGCAGGGCATAGGGCGAGTTGACGGGAACCGAAACCAATCAAGAGTTGTGAGAGGTAGGAATGGCGGACTACGAAAACATCATCTACGAAGTGCGGGACAACGTTGCGCGCATCACATTGAACCGGCCGGAGCGGCTGAACGCGCTCAGCAGGTCGCTGCTCCAGGAGTTGGGCGAGGCCCTCGATAGGGCTGCGGTCGACGAAGAGGTTCGGTGCATCGTCATCAAAGGCGCAGGGCGAGCGTTCTCGGCCGGTTATGACATGAACGTCCAGACCGAGGGAGCACTTCCAGGCGACGCGCTGACGATGATCCTCGGCCAACACCCGACCGATATGTACAAGAAGTCGATCTGGGACAACCCGAAGCCGGTCATCGCCCAGGTCCACTCCTTCACGCTCGCGGGTGGTGGCCAACTCGCCTGTCACTGTGACATCACGATTGCGGCCGACGATGCGTTGTTCGGATACCCCCCGGTCCGCTACGCATCAGTCATGGCGTACATGATCTGGCCGGAGCTGGTCGGCATGAAGAAGGCCAAGCAGCTCGCCTTCACCGGGAACATGATCAATGCCCAGGAAGCGTTGCGCACCGGACTCGTCAGCGAAGTCGTACCCCGGGATGAACTCGATGAGCGGGTCGAGGCGCTGGCTGCGACCATCGCGAAGGTGCCACCGGAGTCGACCCATCTGAACAAGATGGCGATCAATCACTACTACGAGTCACAGGGAATGTTCCAGGCGTTCAAGTACGCGGAACACCTGATGTACATCTCGTACTCCGCCCCGGCTGATCTCCTGACGCACGGGCTCCAAGACGTCGATCGAGTAACGGCGGAGCAAGGAATGCGCGCTGGCTTCCAGTACATGAATTCCGGCTACGAAGAGGAAGATTTGATTGCGCAGGGTCAGATGGCACGTCCGACACGAACGCCGTAACGACAGAACTCGAGATGACGACGAAGGGGTGGTAGCAGCACCACCCCTTCGTCGTCATCTCTCTGACGGATTGAAGAAATTCAGTCGGAGATGAGCTTGACCCATCCGCTCAGGGTCGCGTCGCGCCACTCCTGACGGTGGCCCCAATGAAAGGATCGCATGTCGCGCTCCGCTTCCGGCGTCTGATCTTGGTAGGCCGTGGTCTGTTCGTGCGCGATCTGGGGTCGTTCGATCCAGACACTACGAAGCTCCAGCGTGTCCGGCTCAAGGAACAGCACCGTTGGTATACGTGGGATGTCCCCGCGCGCAGGGAAACGGTCCATCACGTCTGTGTTCTCGTCCCGTCTCAGGACCTTCAGGTCCCATCCCGTGGCTTTGGTCACGCCCTTCAACAACGGGAGAGTGCGTTGCACGTCGGGGCACCAGTCCTCGCCTAGGAGGACGACCTGAAATCCACCGGACGACCGGATATCTCGGAATTTGGACGTTCGTTCGCCTGAAATCTCGATCTCGGCTTCGTGGGACTGGAAGCGCTCGCGCAATTCAGGCTTAGCCCAATCGAGAAATTCGGCGTAGGTCTTGGCGGTTCGGAGCTATTCGGCTTTCACCGGATTTTCCTGGTCGATGGCCATAGTTCCTCCCTCTGGATCGGCGGCGACAACGCGCTCCAGCATAAGGCGGCCACTTTCTGAAGGTCCCGTTGGACGGCCCCCCTGTTCGCGGTTCAAGCCGTTGTGCTACATTCCGAGCGTGGTTGGCATGCGTGCCGCCCGTACCTGAAATCGAGCTTTTGACGAACAGAAGGAGTACCAGCATGAAGGCCCTTGTTTTCGAGGGATATGGCGGATACGACGTTCTCGAGTGGAAGGACGTGCCGGACCCGAAAGCCGGGCCGAATGACGTGGTTATCGAAGTGAAGGCGACGGCGGTCAACTACAACGACATATGGGGCCGTCGCGGGGCACCCCAAGAAGTTCCTTTGCCACATATTTCGGGAAGCGACGTTTCGGGCGTCGTCACTGACATCGGTTCTGAGGTGACCACGGTCAAGACGGGAGACGAAGTCCTCGTCCATTGCGGCCGGCCGGCCGGCGGTAACCGCGAGGGACAGGAATACAATATCTGGGGGTACGACTGGCCGGCACTGGACGGCGCCCACAGTGAGTACGTGAAGGTCCCCGCAGAGAACGTTGTTCCCAAGCCGACGAATATCACTCATGAAGAAGCCGCTTCTCTCCCACTCGTGCTCGTCACGGCCTGGCGGAAACTGGTCAGCAAGGCTCCTGTCAGACCTGGTGATCATGTCCTCATCTGGGGCGCTGCCGGCGGGCTCGGAGTCATGGCGATCCAGATTGCAAAGCTGTTTCACGCGCATCCGATTGCGATCGCGTCGACCGACGAGAAGCTGGAACTCTGCAAGAATCTTGGCGCCGACTACCTCATCAACCGACGAACGCAGGATGTCCGTGGAGAGATTCGGAACATCCGCGGGCGAGCAGGCGTGGACATCGTCTTCGAACACCCCGGCCAGGCCACCATGGGACTCAGCGTGCAACTGGCGAAGTGGGGCGGGACGGTCGTCACTAGCGGCGCCACCAGCGGATACGATGGGACGATCGACCTGAGGCACATCTTTTTCCGCCAGGTGTCGCTTGTCGGTTCGACACTGGGCACCATCGATGAGCTGAAAGACGCTCTCGACATGGTCCAGGCGGGCCACATTAAGCCGGTGGTCCACAAGGTCCTACCCATGCAAGATGCGGGAGAAGGCCAACGTTTGGTGGAAGAAGACGAAGCCCAGGGCAAAATCGTCCTAGTCCCCTGATTGGAACTTCAACCGTGGTGTCGTCGACGGAGTTTGGTCGGCGTTATGGGCGGATTCTGAGATTGATTTCAACCAGCTGCATCACGGAAACGGGCTCACAGTGAAGTCGACTGAATACGACGTTGCCGTGGTCGGAGCGGGTCCGGGTGGAAGCCAGACGGCCCGGCTTCTCGCCGACCAGGGGCACCGTGTCCTGGTTCTCGAGGAGCACAAGAGCGTCGGCCTCCCGGTTCATTGTTCCGGATTCGTCACGCCCAGGACCCTGAGTGAAGCCGGGGTTTCGGCGGGGTTGGTGCTGAACGAGGTCAAAGGTGCAGTCGTGCATAGCCCGGGGGGCAAGTCTCTTGAACTGGGTGGCGACAAAGTTCGGGCGCTCGTGCTCGACCGTGAGGCGGTGGACGTGACCATCGCCGATCGAGCTGCCTCGGCAGGAGCGGAATATCAACTGCGGACGAAGGTGGAAGACATTAGCTTCGGCCCCTCAGGTGCGCTATTGAGGGCGAAGGAAGCTGGCCAGTGGAAAGACTACAAAGCACGCCTCGTCGTCGGAGCTGATGGGGTGCGCTCGCGCGTCGCGGCACAGATTGACCGCCCCGAGGCGCAGTTTATTTGGTGCGCTGGAGCTGAACTTCGTCTTCCGGACCACCCAACTGACATGGTCCGGATCTATGTTGGTAATGAACTGGCTCCAGGCTGGTTCGCCTGGACGATCCCGATGGGCGGAGGGTCGGTGCGCATGGGCATTGGCAGCGTCATGGGCAATACAGGCGAAAAGCCGCGCAAGCTGCTCGACCATCTGGTCCAGTCTCACCCCGGACATTTCCGAGGTATGGAGATTACCTCGTTCGGGGGAGGGTTCATCCCGTTGTACGCGCCGTCGAGGACCTATGCGGACCGAGTTCTGCTCGTCGGTGACGCGGCTCTCCAGACCAAGCCGACCACCGGGGGGGGGATCTACACCAGCCTGGTGGCGGCCCGACACGCCGCTGAGACGGCAGACGCGGCGCTTGTGGCGGACGAACTCGGCCCGTGGAGCCTCAGTGAGTACGAGCGTGCGTGGCGTGAAGAGATTGGTGGCGAGTTGGATCGAGGAACGGATGTCCGAGAGACGTTCCTTCGCATGCGTGATCATCAACTCGATCGTGTCGTGGACCTTTTGGGGCAGCCGATTCTGCGCCCGATCATCAATCGATACGGCGACATCGATTTCCCGTCCCGGTTGTTCGGACGCTTACTGAGCCTGGTTCCAGTGCTTCGTATACTGCTGGGCCTACCCGAAGCGCTTCCAGGCCGGTGGCTTCGGATGGCCCGCAACAACGGCCTTATCCCGTCTTCCTAGCCGGGTCAGGAAAATTCGAAATTTTCGGCAGCCTCGCCGGTTGGTAGATTGTTCATTCGCCGAACCTACGGATTGGAAACTGGTCGGAGCCCAGGTACTGTGATCGAAAGAGCAATCGTCGTCGTCGACGAACTCGGTAGGGGAAGAAACCCAGCGGGGCCCGAAGACACTCCCGCGTTACGGGCCATCGAAGGCCAGCCAGCCATCGTTGGGTTGGTCGAGCACCTGGTCGATTCTGGTATAAGGGAATTTCTCCTTGCGATCCACCAGGTTCCGGGCTTGATATCCCACTTCTTTGGCGATGGGTCGTCCCTGGGAGTCGGAATCACATATCTTTACCAGCAGAAACGAACCGACACGGGCGGTGCTCTCGTGGAGGCGTCTGGATTCGCCGATGGTCAAACCGTGCTGGTGGCGCCGGGCACCATCCGGACAGACATGCATGTTGCGAACTTCGTCGAGCACCACCGTTTGAGTGGTGGAGACGTGACCGTTGCACTGACCGAGATCGGCTCAGGAGGGCGTGGTGGTCGGCCAATGGTCACTCTCGATCAGGATTCGCGGGTTGTGACGTACGAACGTACCGGCGAAGCTGTTGACG